>DASXBH010000499.1:0-3497 GCA_036491775.1 Candidatus Acidiferrum sp. | reverse complement strand
TTCACCACCGAACCCGAGTTGCGTCCATATTCCGCATCAAACGAATTGGTGATCACTCGAAATTCTTCAATCGTGTCCGGCGAAGGTTGCACCGCCGGCAAATTCGCAAACAAATCGTTTCCGTCGCCGCCGTTCACCGAGTAATTGTTCGAACGCCCGCGGCCGCCATTCACCGTCACCACTCCCGGCTTGTCCGAGCCGTAAAATAAATCGTTGCCCAATTGCGATTGCACGCCAGGCTGCAACTGCAGCAACTGGTACGTATCGCGGGTATTTAACGGCAGTTCCGTCACTTCGCGCGAACCTACCACCGCGCCCAACTGCGTCGTCGTGGTGTCAATCACGGGTGGCTCGCCCGTCACTTCCACCGTCTCCGTGGAACCGCCCACCTGCAAGGCAATGTCGATACTCACCACCGCATCCAGGTCCACCACCACATCTTTGCGCAGGAATCTCTTGAATCCCGTCTGCGCCACACTCAATTCGTACGTACCTACCGGCACTTCCAGAAACAGATACTCTCCGTTGCCATTCGACGTCGCGGTTCTCGTCACGTTGGTTGCCGCATTCATCAGTGTTACTGGCGCGCCCACCACTGTCGCTCCGCTAGCATCCGTTATCGTTCCGCGCACCCGGCCGCTGGTGCTCTGTGCCCCGGCGACCGGCAGCATCAGCAAACACACCACTCCAGCCAGTACTGCTCCGGCCAAACTGCGGCCACAAACAGACTTCAACTGCACTAGGCATTTCATTAATTTCATTTGAGTCACCCCTGATTCCCCGACAGCTTCGCTTTCCCTGAAAAAGCGATTCTTCGTTGTTGCGACCGCCCCGTGAACCTTACTATAATCCAGCAAACTTAGAGAAAGCCCGGACTCGTGTCAAGCAGAAAGAATTTCTTTGACTCATCGGAATCTTTGCCGGCGCAGCGCCTCCTGCGCATCTCCGAGGTAGCCCGCCGCTTGGGCATCTCTTCCTCCGCCTTGCGCGCCTGGGAAGCTCTTGGACTGGTCTCTCCCCAACGCACCCAGAGCCGCTACCGCATGTATGCCGAAGCCGATGTGCGCCTCCTGCAACGCGCTTTGTTTCTTCGCCGTGCGCGTGGACTCAATCCCGCCGCTATCGTTCACGTCCTCAAAAAACAAGGCGTCGTTGCCTCGCCTCCCGATGCTCCTCAGCTTCCCGGCCAGCGTTTCCGCCGTCTGCGCGCCAAACGCGGTCTCTCGCTCGCGCAAGTCGCTCGTTCCACCGGCGTTTCCATCGGTTTTCTCAGCGCCCTCGAACGGGGACAGATGCGCTCTTCCGTCGCCACGCTCCGTCGCATTGCCCGTTTTTACAAGACGAATATAATCTCGCTGTTCGAAACAAACGGTGACGCCCAACACCTGGTTCGGCCCGCGCAACGCAAGGTCCTCGAAACCAGTCCTAACGTCCGCATGGAGCTTCTCGCCTGGGGCAATACCGCCATGGAACCGCATCTTTTCCGCATCAAACCCGGTGGCGGCAGTGGTGAATCCTATGCCCATGAAGGGGAAGAATTTCTACACGTCATGCGCGGTAAATTTGAAATTTGGTTGCACAGTGGCGAGCACTATGTTCTTCGTACCGGTGATAGCCTCTACTTCGAGAGCTCCACTCCGCATCGCTGGCGAAATCCAGGACGCTCCGAAGCTTGGATTTTGTGGGTCAACACGCCGCCGACTTTCTGAATCATCTTCGCGTGGCCAGCTGTTCGCCGCGCTTTGATTGAGGTGTGAATGAGAACTTCGAGCCCCGTAGTTGCCTCAATTCTTTCGTTGTTCCTATTCTTTGGCGCTTCTTCCGCGTTCGCTCAGCGCAATAGTCACGTCGCTCCCGCTGATATTCTCATCATCCGTGCAAAAGTTTTCACCGCCGATGAAAAACAACCCTGGGCAGACACCATCGCCATTCGCCAGGGAAAAATCGCCGCAGTCGGTACCGAGCTTGTCGTAGGCCGTCTTCGTGGCATCGGCACCAAGGTCATCGATGCCGGCGGCAGACTCGTCCTCCCCGGCTTCACCGATTGCCACATTCATTTCATGGATGGCTCTCTCAGTCTCGGCCGCGTCAATCTGGAAGGCGCAAAAAATCCTGCCGACATTCAAAAACGCCTTCGTGCCTACGCCTCGCAGCACCCCGGCGACGGTTGGATTCTCGGACGCGGCTGGGATTACGCCATGTTTGCTCCCGCCAATCTCCCCGACAAAAAATATCTCGACGGAATCTTCTTGAACCGTCCCGTTTTCCTCGAAGGCTATGACGGCCACACTTACTGGGCTAACTCCAAAGCGCTTTCCCTCGCCGGCATCACCAAGGACACTCCCGATCCTCCCAACGGCGTTATCGTCCGCGACCCGCAATCCAAAGAACCCACCGGCGCTCTCAAAGAAAGCGCGCAAGATATCGTTGCTCGCATTATTCCCAAACCTTCGCGGGTCGAAAAACTTCAGGCCCTTCGCGCCGGCATCAAATGGGCTAATCAAAACGGTATTACCCGTGTCCACAGCGCTGGCGGCGATTTTGAACAGCTCGCACTTCTCGACGAGCTTCGCCAAACCAGGCAACTCACGCTGCGCTTCTACATTGCCTATTTCCTCAATCCTCCCGAACTCCGCAAGGAAGATCTAAACGCAATCGAAGACGCGCACAAAAAATATCACGACGAGTGGATCGACGTGTCCGCCGTGAAATTCATGATCGATGGCGTCATCGAGTCTCACACCGCCGCCATGCTGGAACCCTACACCGACCAGCCGTCCACAAAAGGTTCGCTCTTCTGGGATCCCGAAAAATATAAAGCTGCCGTTGCGGAACTGGATAAGCGCAATCTCCAACTCTTCACCCACGCCATCGGTGATTACGCCATTCGCACCTCCCTCGACACCTACGAATTCGCGCTGAACAAAAATCATTCCAAGGATCATCGTCCTCGCATTGAACACATCGAATCGATCAGTGCCGCCGATATCCCCCGCTTCGGCAAACTTGGCGTCATTGCCAGCATGCAGCCGCTTCACTCTTATCCCGATGACGACACGCTCAACGTCTGGGCGTCCAACATCGGCCCGGATCGCGCCTCACGTGCCTGGGTTTGGAAAAGTATTGCGGAAACCGGCGGCCGCTACGCCTTTGGCAGCGACTGGCCGGTTGTCACTCTAGATCCCTGGAAAGGTATGCAAACCGCCGTCACGCGCCAGACCAGCGATGGCAAACCCGGTGGCGGATTCATTGCCTCGCAGCGCCTCACCGTCTCGCAAGCGATTGAAGGTTACACATCTGGCGCCGCCTACGCGGGCCGGCGCGAAAAAACGGAAGGCTCCATCGAAGCCGGGAAAGTTGCGGACATCATCATCCTCAATCAGAATCTTTTCGACATCGATCCTCAGCACATCGACACCACCAAAGTCGTCACCACCATAGTCGGAGGCAAAATCGTCTATGAAGCCGACAAATGACTCCAACCTCCTCACCGCGCC
>DASXBH010000498.1:0-8423 GCA_036491775.1 Candidatus Acidiferrum sp. | reverse complement strand
TGTTGTTCGTAGGGCTTTAGTCGTGTCGAAAACAGTGCCACCTGGGCTGGCGGCTTTAGTCGCGAAGGGTCGCTGTTCCACGTGGAACACTCGGAGGCGACACAAACAACTCTGTTCCGCGTGCAACTCCAAACGCTAAGGAAAGGTGCACACGCGTGATGTCTGGTTAACACATGTTCCACGTGGAACGCTCCGCCGAGGCCAGTGCTTCGGAAAACTGTTTCACGTGGAACACGGAGAGTCACTAAATTGCGTGAGGACGGTGAGTGCAAGAACGATTGAAGGTCGCTACGCCGACAATCGCGGCTTTTTGGTCCCCACCAGCAGAAATCTGCGCAAAGAATTTGGAATCGCGATCGGTTCTTGCCAGTCCCAGAGCACCGACTTCCGCACATCTTCCAAATCGCGCCCTCCGACCCAAAGAATCACTTTCCCTGCCGCCACGCGGTCGGAAGCCGCCCAGTTCAGGAACGCCTCAAATTCTCCCAGTGCGCGCGAGCACACGTAATCCAATGGCGCGACTTCTTCTCCAAGCTCTTCATATCGGCTAATCAGGACTCTGGCACCGTTTAGGCCGAGTTCCCGGATCACCTCGGCGATGAATGTGCCTTTCTTAATGTTGGATTCGACCAAAAATACGTCCAATTCCGGCTGAATTATCTTCAACGGCAGCCCCGGAAAGCCCGGGCCCGATCCAATGTCGGCAAGCCGACCAGACGACAAGGGAATTGCCGTCGCCGCAAACATGGACTCACAGAAGTGACGATGTAGTATCTCCAGAGGGTCGCGAATTGCCGTTAGATTTAGCTTCTCATTCCACTGTCGCAACAGGCGGATAAACGATTGAATACAGGCAACTTGGCCTGGACTAACGGAGACATTGAACTCGCTCAAAGCCCGGCGAATCACATCGTCGGATAAAGGCTTCTCAACCGTTGTTGACATTTAAGTAACTATCTCCGTAATCCATTCATTCTAAAGTGCTTGCTCGGCATTCTGGCCCTCGGGTCGCAGTAAGAAACGCGGTCCCGCCAGTCCTGCCACCAAGTCCACCACCGCGTGCCACACCATCACCGGGATCAAACTATCGTACGCCAATCGCATCCCCGCAAACAGAAATCCCAGCAACATGGTCCCGATGATCCCGCTGCGTCCTTGATACGCATGCGCGAGCCCGAACAAAAGCGACGTGACAATTACCACGACCCAGACGTTCAGGCCCGCTCGAGTGAGCGCCCCCATGGCGAATCCGCGATACAGAAATTCCTCACAAATGCCTGCGGTTACCGCCAATGCCGAGTACGGCAGCAACTCCAGCAGCGATTGCGGCAATATGCGCGACGCGATCTTGCGCATCAGCTCCACCTGTGGCGCTTGCGCTTTGCCGACGCGCCGCAAATTGAACCAATGCAAAATCCCCAGAATCACCGCACCAACCAAAGTCCCAAAAATAATTTTGCGAGTGTCGTGGGACGCCAGCCCAAGTTGCTCGGCCGTCATTCCTCGCGCTACAGCACGCCAAGCCACAACCGCAACGGCGACCCACTGAAACGCGATGGTCGCACCATACAAAGTCACTTTCTCAACAGTCGTAATGCGAGGTTTTGCCAGCAGACGCTGGAGTCGCACGTGTCCCCGCCAGGGCACGACCACGCCGAGAAACACAAAGATCAGCCAGAAATCCCAGGGCATCCGCCGATAAGAACACTTTCCTGCCAGCCGGCGCAAGCTCTGGTCTCACCACCGTTTCCTGATTGCTGGTCCTGCTCATCCCCCGCGCGGTAAGCAGGAAAGTCGCAGCCCCGCTATAATCATTGGCGCTGTATAGCGAGGTGTGGCTTGACCGATTCCGTGAAACTCACGGCAATGGTCAAGGCAGCGGGTTGAGCAGCCAAGCTGAGTCCCGGGACTCTGGACTCTATCTTACGGCGCTTGCCGCAGCCGACTGATCCGAACGTTCTCGTTGGATTCAACACCAACGACGACGCAGGGGTGTATCTACTCGCTGACGGGCTCGCGATTGTTCAGACTGTCGATTTTTTCACGCCAATCGTCGACGACCCTTTTACCTTTGGCCAAATCGCCGCTACCAATTCGCTCAGCGATGTCTATGCCATGGGCGGAAAGCCAATTTCCGCGCTCTCGATCGTTGGCTTTCCCGAAAAAGGCGACCCGGCGATTCTCGAGCAGATCATTCGTGGCGGCCTCGACAAGATGAATGAAGCGAAGTGTTCCGTCGTCGGCGGACATTCCATTCGCAACGACGATATTCAATTTGGCTATGCGGTCACCGGTCTGATTCATCCACAGAAAATTTGGCGAAATGTCGGCGTGCAGACAAATGACGTGTTATTGCTGACTAAGCCTCTGGGTACCGGCGTCATTTCTACGGCGCTCAAAAATGATCGTGTCAGCAAAGAAGCGCTCGACGCATCGATCCGCTCCATGACCACGTTGAATCGTGCTGCCGCTGAAGCTCTCACGAAACTGGAATCGCAGTTTGATCCCAAACATCGCCCTGTACACGCCGTCACCGATGTAACCGGATTCGGCCTGCTGGGTCATGCTCGCGAAATGGCTTTAGGCGACGGCACGCCGGGTGTTCCGGCCGTTTCGCTCGAATTCGATCACACCCTGGTCGCACCGCTGCCTGGTGCGCTCGAAGCCATTCGGGCCGGCATGATTCCCGGTGGCCTGAAAAACAATCGTGATTTCCTGGGCGATTGCGTCACGTTTGACCCGCGCGTCCCCGAAGAAAGCCGCGCCCTGCTTTATGATCCGCAAACCTCCGGCGGTTTACTAATCGCGATTGATCCATCCGCCGCAGAGCAGGCGCTGAAAGTTCTACAACAAAATGGTGTGTCCACTGCTAAGATTGGCGCCGTTCGTCCCAAAACCACCTCGCTCTTGAGAGTCATCTAAGGTATTTCACACCGTTCATGGATACCATCACTCACGGAATTGCCGGCGCATTGCTGAGCAAAGCCGTCTTGGGCGGCCACGACCTTCTTCCCGCCACTTCGATGAACAAACGCCGGCTCATCACTTGGGTGGTCACGCTGGGCGCAATGTTTCCGGACATCGATGTGCTGCGCGATTTTTTTTCAGACAATCCGATGCTGATCCTCACCTGGCATCGCAGCATCACCCATTCTCTAGTTTGTCTACCCATCTGGGCCATCGTTCTCGCCGCGCTCACCCGTGCCGTAGCGCGCTGGCGCAAATGGGAGTCGCCCTCCTTTGCTGCATTGTGCGGCCTGTGGGGCATCGGCATTCTCAGCCACATTTTTCTCGACCTGGTTACCACCTTCGGCACCATGATCTGGTCTCCGCTGAAATGGTCGCGACCCGCGTGGGACATTCTCTTCATTATCGACTTCGCATTCACCGCGATTCTCCTGGTTCCGCAATGGCTTGCCTGGACATTCGCCGATCCCAAACGGATGGTCCGCCGTGGCCTGATCATGTGGCTCGTATTTACTCCGCTACCGTTCGTCGTTGCAAAAATTGCCGAACAAGTTGGTACGCCCGTTTCAGGCGCCGCCATCATCGTCGCCACGCTGCTGGTCGCGCTTCTTTTTCTCCTCCCGGCCGTCAGCGCCACCGGTTGGGGGCAACGTGTCCCTTACTTGACCTGGAATCGCGCAGGACTGGCGCTCACCATCGCCTATCTGTTGCTCGCCACGTATGCGCATCACGTGGCGTTCCTCCGCGTTGAGAAATTTGCCGCCAGCCAAAATCTACAGGTCGAAGCTATCGGTGCTCTCCCGCTGCCACCTTCGCTGTGGCGTTGGGACGGACTTGTCCGGGCGCCTCGCGGCGTCTACGAAACGCGCATGGACGTGAGCAACGATCTTCTTCGCAGTGATGCCAACGCTGCAGATACAAAACATGACGACACCATCGAGCGCACCTACTACCCCGATGCGCCGCCAAATCCGTACATCGAGAAAGCGCGGCAACTGCCGGAGGTTCGGGAAGTGCTATGGTTCGCACGATTCCCCGTCACCCGCTTTCACAAAGAAGGAAACGAATCGGTAGTGGAATTCCTGGACTTGCGCTTTCCGCAAATTCGCCGCGACCGCCCCGCCTCATTCACCTATCGTGTGCGGTTCGATGCCGATGGCAACGTCATCGCGCAGGGTTGGATTCGCAACTAAGTTCGCGATCAATTTAGAAATATTGAGGAAATGATATTGAGGGTCCGCGCGTGTCCCAGCGTTCGCGACTCGCGATCTACCGCTTTATCCCTGGCTCACTCTTAACCGGATGGATCACCACTTGGCGCTCTTCGCCCATTCCCACGCTCTCCGTCCGCACTCCCGGCATGTCTTTTAGCGCCAGATGCACGATGCGCCGTTCTCGCGATGACATCGGATTCAATTGAAACGGTTGCTTCGAGCTTTGCACCCGTTCCGCTGCCACTCGCGCCGTCATTTTCAACTCTTCAAACCGCAACGCGCGATAGCCGCCGCAGTCCAAATGAATTTTCTCGTGGAATGCCGGCTCCAGCCGCAGCGCCCGAAACGCCAAATGCTCCAACGCTTTTAAAAGCTCAGCTCCGCGCGCCAGCAAAATCTCGCGATCTTTCCCGTCCAGATCGGCCAAAACTTCCGCATCACCTTCCGAACCGCCGCCTACTTCGGCCGTTCGCACCTTCACGCTTAACTCAAACTTCCCGGCACCCACGATCTTCTGCAGAAATTCCCGCAGGGCTTCCGCCGCTGCCTCGCGGTCCAACTTGCCATCGCGAACCAACTCTTTGGTCATACCGCTCCCGGAGACTTCGATAGGGCTCCCGCAGCAGACCTCTGCGCTTACTTTTTGCTACGCACTGGCTTAGCCGGGGCTGGTAGGGGGTGTGTCCGGTTTAAGTACCATTGCTGCACGATACCCACCAGACTGCTGGTGAGAATATACAACGCCAACCCGCTCGAAAACGGGAAAATTACAAACATGCCCGCCATGGTAAGTGGCATGATCTTCATCATTTGCGCTTGTTGCGCATCCGTCGTCGTCACCGGCGTCATTTTCGAAACCAAATACATCGAAATGCCCACGGTTATCGGCAAAATGTAATAAGGATCCTTGGACGCAAGATCCGTAACCCATATCCAACTTGCGTGGCGCAGCTCAATCGTTCCGCGCAGCGCCGAATTCAGCCCAATCCATAGCGGCATCTGCAGCAGCATCGGAATGCATCCGCCTACCGGATTAATTCCTTCGCGCGAATACACCGCCATCACTTCTTTATTCATCTCCGCTTTTCGCGGATCGTTCAGCTTGTACTTCTTATATTTTTCCTGAATCTGCTTGATTTCCGGCGCCACCCGCTGCATTTTCAGCGTGCTCTTGTAGGTGGAAATGCGCAGCGGGAACAACACCATATTAATGACCAGGGTCAGCACCACAATCGCCCATCCCCAGTTCGGCACGTATTTGTGCACCCATTTCAACGCGTGAAACAGCGGGTCGGCCACAAATTCCAGCCAGCCGAATTGCACCAGCGAATTCAGCTGCGGTTTCATCGCCTTCAAATCGTCGTAGTCTTTAGGGCCAATATAAACGCGCATGCCCATGGTTTGCGCGGTGGTCGCGGTCGCAACCTCAGCAATGGGTTCAGCCTGATCTTTTCCATCCACCTGAATGGTGTGAAACACTTTCCAGTAGCGCGTTTCCAGTGGCGTATTCAAAGACTCGAGCGGAGGCAAAAACGCCGCCGTGAAATAACGGTCTTCAATTCCGCTGAAATTTTTCCCGCCTTGCCAGACGCCCGCCCATTTTTCCGGCCCTTCTAACTTCTTAACCGCTACCGTCGTCAGTTTGCCGCTCTCGCCATAAAACGTCATCACTGCTACCAGTGGCGCAGGATCGGTCACCGTGGGATCTCCGAATCCGCCACGCCACGCCAATCCCGACTGCACCCGGGCGCCATTATTTGTCGTCGTCGTTTCCACCGTCACCGTATACGAATGATCGAAGTGAAATTTCTTCGTCACCTCCAGGTGCCCGTCGCTCCACGTGAACGTCACATCCGCAGGCGCTTCGACCGAGGAAGAATCGGTCGACACTTTGTACAACCCGGTGTTCGCCGCCTTTTCCAGGTTCGGATCATCGATTACAACCGAAAAAGGCCAGCCGCCAGTTTCTTGCGAAGCTTTTGCGTGAACCAGATCCAGCGTCTTTTGCGGCTTCGAATCATCCTTATATTTCTTAAGCTGCCAGCTCTTCACCACCGCGCCGCGGTTGGAAAATTCCACGCGATACAACGCGTTTTCCACCACGATCGTGCGTTCTTGCGATTCGCCCACCGGATTCACAGTTGCAGCGGAAACCGTCGACGGCATTGCGGGTGCAACAGCAACGGGAGCAGCAGAGGTTCCATTAGTAGGAGCAGGAGTCGCACTCGCACTCGCACCCGGTGTTGCAGGAGCAGTCTGTGCAGCTTGATTCTGTTGCGGCGGATTGACTGGCGGCTTCGGCCCAAAAAATTTCATGTACAGAATAATGACCGCCATCGACAGCAGCGATGCCACCAGGATGCGCATCTCCGGCGTGAACTTGTCCTTCGGACCCAGCGGCGGCAATTGATTCATCGAGGTGCTCACGAGCGAACCCCGTCTGTGCTACCTGGCAGCGTCGAATTCGATTGCATGTTTTCCCATTTCTCCGGAACCGGGTCGTACCCAAACCTTCGCGACAGCGGATGGCACCGCGCCAGTCGCTTCATTCCCAGCCACACTCCGCGCGCCACTCCATATCGTTCGATGGCCTCATATGCGTATCGGGAACACGTGGGCTGGTACCGGCAAGCTCCCGCAAACAGCACCGAGAGGTACGCCTTATAAAAGTTCAACGCAAATAGCGCCGCGCGCACACCTGCGCTTCTCGGCGCAAGCGGCGTCGCACTGGTCTTTTCTTGCGATGGCGATGGCATGTGTTTTGAATTCACAGATTCTTCACTAAGCGGAGCAGGTCGCTGGTTAGCGCGGCAAACGGTGCAGTCGCCACCGAGCCCTTCGGGTGCACCACGATGTCCCATCCTGCGGGCATCTCCTGCCGGTGGCCCCTCACGATTTCACGCAAACGACGCCGGATGCGATTGCGCAGCACCGCTCCACCCAACGCCTTTTTGATGCTGAAGCCAAAGCGGCTCACCGCCAGTTGGTTGGCGCGCACGAAAATCGTGTAATGAGAATTCGACCGGCGCTTTCCCGCGCGGTATACGGCATCGAACTCACTTTTTCGCACCAACCGCGCTTCGCGTGGAAATGTGAACCTCTCGCTCACCGGTTCTCCCGGCGCGGCCTCGCCTTTACTCGGGAGTAAGGCGATGACGTCCCTTCTTGCGGCGAGCCGCAAGTACTTTGCGCCCACCCTTAGTCTTCATGCGAACGCGAAATCCGTGTGTCTTGGCGCGGCGACGTTTCCGCGGTTGATATGTGCGCTTCGGCAAAGCAATCCCCCTAAGTGAATACGTTGCGGCAGAGTTAAATCTTACTCTTCAGGAGCTTAGGTCTTCGTAAACCCTTCTGGGCTGGACCGTAACACACTCCTCCGGGTGGCTCAGGGCATTCCACCCCAAGTTTCCGCTTCCCGGTCTTGCAGACCGCCAAGTTCCCGCACGCTTCACCCTTCCCAGGGTTGTTTACGCGCAGCAGCACCTTGAATCATGCCGCACCCCACGTAAACATTGCATTACGGTTCTCGCAGTCGACCCTAACCGCCGCTTCCACGGCAGCTTCTGGAATTCTTTAGTGTACTTGCCCCCAGCCAACAGGGTCAAGAAACCGCGGGTATAGCTTACAGAGCGGGGAAAAGTGATACACCCGGCGTCCGGCAACGCATTATTGGGCGTCGGGAGTAACTTTATGGTTTTCCGGCTTATAGCGATACGCCTTATCGAGCTTTCGATGTATCAGCGAAGCCATCGTGAGGGTGTCCAGTGCGTCCTGTTCAGACATATCCCACTCAACTTTCGGATTGTGCGCCAGCGGATTTCGGATGGTTCCGAAGAGTCCGGTTAGAAGATTGGTAAAGCCGCGCTGCTCACCCTTATCCGTCTCAGTCACAAGCTGGTTGATTGCGAGTAAGGGTCCCGACTGCGACTGTCCAAAGGCCTGCTGTACGAGATCAGCTCCGTCAGACTGCAAACCGGACAAAGTCCTGATTTTTGCGGCAATACTTTTCATCGCTTCGAAGACCGCATGGAAATAATTTTCGTCTAGTAGCTCAGCCCGACAGAACCTCAACACATCTTTGTGAACGCTTCGACTTGAAAGTGCACCGTGCAAGCGGCTCGCCCGTTTCATGGCTTCATTGAGGCTCTCTGCTTTCGTAGAGGATCGCAGTTTCCCGTCATCCCCGATATGCATTCCTGAGAATGCTAGAATCACGTTCAGTTCATCCCGCCGTGAAGCAAA
>DASXBH010000497.1:0-4225 GCA_036491775.1 Candidatus Acidiferrum sp. | reverse complement strand
CACCTTTACTCGCGAAGGTACCTTCTGCTCTGCCATCGCCGAACTCCCCGCTCTCGCCAAATTAGGCGTCACCGTAATCGAGGTCATGCCCGTCAACGAATTCGCTGGCACTTTTGGCTGGGGTTACGACGGCGTTAATTTATTTGCTCCCACTCGAAACTACGGCTCACCAGATGAGTTTCGCGCGTTCGTAGACACCGCTCACGCTAACGGCATCGGTGTTATTCTCGATGTCGTCTACAACCACATCGGCCCAGACGGAAATTGCCTGCCAAGTTTCTCCAAACACTACTTCACCTCAGCCTATAAAACCGATTGGGGCGAAGCTATCAATTTTCATGGCGAGAAATCCGGCCCCGTTCGCGAGTTTTTCTCCGCAAACGCCGCTTACTGGATTAAAGAATTTCATCTCGACGGCCTGCGTATCGATGCCACGCAAAACATGTACGACACTTCCAAAGATCACATCCTGGCGGAAATCAGCCGCAAAACGCGCAAAGCAGCCAGTCCTCGCAACATCATCCTCATAGCCGAGAACGAGCCGCAAAATACCATTCTCATCCGCCCCCAATCTGCCGGTGGCTATGAACTCGACGCCATGTGGAACGATGATTTTCATCACACCGCGATGGTCGCCGCCACTGGCAGTCGCGAAGCATACTTCACGGATTACCTTGGCTCTCCCCAAGAATTCATTTCTTCTCTAAAGTACGGTTTCCTCTTTCAGGGTCAATGGTATTCCTGGCAGAAGCAGCGTCGCGGCACGCCCACCTTCGGCACCAAGCCCGCCGCAATGGTCGCGTTCCTGCAAAATCACGATCAAGTTGCAAATTCAGCCCGCGGTTTCCGCATTCATCAAATCGCCGGCTTTGGCCGTTTCAAAGCCTTAACCGCCGTCAGCCTCCTCGGCCCCGCCACGCCTATGCTTTTTCAAGGCCAGGAATTCGGCGCCTCCGCTCCATTTCTCTTCTTTGCCGACCACAAGCCGGAAATTTCAGAAAAAGTAAGAATTGGCCGGACAGAATTCTTGAGCCAATGGCGCAGTCTCGCCACCAAGCAACTCAAGCGCGATGATCCCTGCGCCCGTACGACCTTCGAAAAATGCAAATTGGATTTTTCCGAGCGCGAATCCCATCCCGAAATCTACGCCCTCCACCAGGATCTGCTCGCGCTCCGCAAAAGCGAGCCTCTATTTTCAAACCAAGATCACCGCCTCGATGGCACCGTTCTCGGCCCCGAATCCTTTGCCGTTCGCTTTTTCTCGGAAGACTTCACCGACGATCGACTCCTCGTCGTTAATCTCGGCGTTGAAGTTCACCTCAGCCCGTCGCCCATGCCGCTGCTCGCTCCTCCTGAATCTTCCCAATGGACCATACTTTGGTCCAGCGAAGATCCGCGCTACGGTGGTAATGGCACGCCGCCTTTGGATTCTGAATTGAATTGGGTTCTTCCCGCGCATTCTGCCGTGGTACTGAAACCCGTCAAGAAAGCACGAGGTCGCGCCACAGCATGAACGGCCCTTTGCAGCGCGTCGGCTATCGAAAATCCGACACCGCGCAACGAGAATCCCTCGTCGACAAGGAATGGCTCGTTACCAACGGCCTCGGTGGCTATGCGTCCGGCAGCTTGGCCGGTGTTATCACTCGCGGATTCCACGGCTACCTTGTCGCCGCACTTCCCACACCTTTGGGCCGCGTCATGATGTTGAACGATCTCGTCGAACGCGTTCAAATCCCTGGCGGCCTCTCCGTCCAGCTCAGCGGCGAAGAACGCGTCAACGCGCCTCTCAAGGCACAAGGCTCGGAATACCTCGAAGAATTCAGGCTCGAGGATGGCATTCCCGTTTGGGCTTTTAAGTTTGGCGACATCATCCTCGAAAAGCGCGTCCTCATGGTCCATCGCCAAAACACCGTGCACGTTAATTATCGACTGACCGGCGGACCGGCCCTTGCCATGACGCTTCGCCCTTCCGTAAATTTTCGTCCCCACGAAGCGCCCGTCAGCACGCCTATCGCTGGAAATTACGCTTTCACCGTCGTCGAAGACACTTTCGAAATTTCCTCACAAACCAATTTTCCCCCGTTGCGACTTATGCTCCACGGCCGCGACAAATCCTTAACCATGGATCGCACTCGCTTTCACGAAGTTGTCTATCGCATCGAAGAGAGCCGAGGCTATGCCGCGCATGGCGACCTTTGGAGTCCTGGTTACTTCTCCGTGGCGGTCACGCCCGACGAGCCGGTCACCCTGGTCGCCTCATCCGAATCTTGGGAAGCCCTTCGCGCTGTTACGCCAAAATACGCCGAGGAAGCCGAGAAACTTCGACGCAAACGCATGCTCGCTCGTGCCGAAGCTGTGCCCGCTCAAAGTGCCGCTGCTGAACTCGTCCTCGCCGCTGATCAATTTATCATCGTTCCCGAGGGACGCGGTGACGACACGCTTCGTGCTCGCGCCGCCGGCGACGATGTCCGCTCCGTCATCGCGGGTTACCCCTGGTTCACAGACTGGGGCCGCGACACCATGATCTCGCTCGAAGGCCTCACCCTCTCCACCGGGCGCCACACCGAAGCCGGATATATTCTTCGCACTTTCGCCCGCTACGTTCGTCACGGCCTGATCCCCAACATGTTTCCCGAAGGCCACGATGAAGGCCTCTACCACACTGCCGACGCCACGCTTTGGTTTTTCCATGCCATCAACAGATATGTGGCAGCCTCCGGCGATGAACTTTTCCTCTCACAAGTTCTTCCGCTTCTCGAAGAAATTATCGAACGGCACCTTCGCGGTACCGATTTTGGCATCTCTGTCGATCGGCAAGACGGATTACTCCGGCAAGGCGCCACCGGCTACCAGCTCACCTGGATGGACGCCAAAGTCGACGACTGGGTGGTCACTCCTCGTCGCGGAAAGGCCGTCGAGATCAACGCCCTCTGGTACAACGCTCTTTGCCTGTTGCGCGAGTGGCTCCTTGAAGACGGCCAAGCCGGCAAAGCTGCCGCCATCGATAAACACGTGCAACTCTGCCGTGACTCCTTCCAAAAGCGTTTCTGGTACGAGCAGGGCGGCCATCTCTACGACCTAGTCGATGGCGAAAATGGCGACGATCCTTCCTTGCGCCCCAACCAAATCTTCGCAATCTCTCTGGATTTTCCCATCCTCGCCGAGAATCGCTGGGCCCCTGTGATGCAGTGTGTCGAGCGCACTCTGCTAACACCGGTTGGCCTTCGCTCTCTCGCTCCGGGTGAAAAAGACTACAAAGCTCAGTATTACGGCAATCTTCGCGCGCGCGACGCTGCCTATCATCAGGGCACCGTCTGGCCTTGGCTGATCGGACCGTACATCGATGCATTGCTCAAATTGCATCCTGACGCTGTGGAACAAGCTGAAAACTTATTGCGTCCTCTGGAGGTTCGCTTGGCGGAAAATGGAATCGGGACCATTGGCGAAATTTTTGATGCCGAGCCGCCCTATACCCATCGCGGTTGTGTCGCGCAGGCGTGGAGCGTCGCCGAAGTTCTTCGATCTATGGTCAAACTCGTGGCACTGAAGCAACGTAAAGGAGTGGGAAAGGCGGCATAATCGTCTGTGAGAGTGAGTTCCCTGTGAACACCGGTCGATGCAGTGGAATCCTGTTACATGTAACGTCGCTTCCCAGCCGTTTCGGCATCGGCGACCTCGGCCCGGAGAGCCGTAACTTCGTCGACTTCCTCGCAGAAGCCCGCCAAAAAGTTTGGTGCGTCCTGCCCCTGGGCCCCACCGGTACAGAAAATTCTCCCTACCAGTGCCGCTCCGCTTTCGCCGGGAATCCGCTGTTACTCAGCCTGGAACACTTGGCCGACCGCGGCTACATCTCACAGAACGACTTGTCGGATGCGCCGCAGTTTTCCTCCGTGCGCGTTCTATATCCCGCCGTGCGCCGCTACAAAGAGAGCGTCCTGAAAAGAGCCTTCAACGGATTTTCCGAAACCGACGAATACTGCGATTTCGAACGTCAACACGCCTGGTGGCTCGAGTGTTACGCCTTATACATGGCTCTGCTCGAAGCCAACAACGGCGCCCCATGGACTCAGTTCGATCCGGCGATTACTCCTGCACCCGATTCCATCCGTTACTTCAAGTTCATTCAATTCGAATTTGACCGTCAGTGGCGTCAGCTTCGCAATTATTGTGCCGAGCGTTCCATCTCCATCATGGGCGACATGCCTTTTTACGTTGAACACGATTC
>DASXBH010000496.1:0-3905 GCA_036491775.1 Candidatus Acidiferrum sp. | reverse complement strand
AAAGATCAGGTCACTTCGCTCGGATGACATTGGTTGCTACTGGGGTGCCGGTCGAGGGTTCTTCAAGAGGAACTGATAACGCAGGACTCAAAACGCTTCAGGAGAGGCGCCGCGGAAACTCCGCGCACACGCATTTGACTGATCGACGGACTCAACTACCCGCGAGGCTGACTAGGGTTTGGGGATGTTGCCTGGGTTGCGTTGGAGGCTGGAGGGGATGGCTACGTTGGGTCTGACGGACTCAGCGCGTTGCACTTTCGGCTTTTCTGGCTCGATGTAGGATTCAATTTCTGCACCATAACCCATACGGCCATCACTGAAGGCATCGGCTTTGGCGTGGACAACGCGTGCGCGGCAATGGGTCTCGCCTGGCTTATCCCCCGTAATTTCTACTGGCATGCGAATAGTGGCCTCGATAGGCATACCTACTTGCAGAGCTGCGGAAGTCACGAAGAAAAAGCCCCCGCGGGAAATATTCGTAGCCTCGGTGAAGTGGTCGGTACGATCAGCGGCCAAGCCAATGGGTCGAAAACGCAACGGAACCCGCATACTAAAGCGCTCAAGTTGTCGGCGTTCGGAAGAGGCCATGAATCGCTCCGCTGGCAACGAGGGGGGCTGGCCGACCCACACATCGACAGGTACGGATAGCGTAACAGAGGAGCGGCAGGGGTCAAGGTCTGAAGGCGGGGGGAACGGCTAAACTTTGGCTCTGGGAGTACCAGTAGGCTAGACTTTCGGCATGTCGACTACAAGCCACAAGAGCCAAAATTCTGAGGTTAACCTGAACAAAATGAGCGTGGACTGGAATGGGATTGTGACAGCGCACGAGCGGATAGCGCCGCGAATCCACCGCACGCCGGTGCTGACCAGCGCGTCGTTGAATGCGATGGCAGGAGCGGAGCTGTACTTCAAGTGCGACAACTTGCAGAAGACCGGATCGTTCAAGATACGGGGCGCGACCAACGCGATTTTCTCATTGAGCGAGGCCGAGGCAGCGCACGGAGTCGTGGCTCCCTCGAGCGGTAACCACGCAGCGGCGGTGGCCTGCGCGGCGGGATGGAGGGGGATACCGGCCTGGATTGTGATGCCTAGCAATGCGCCGGCAGTGAAATGCCGGGCGGTGGAAGCGTATGGCGGGAAGATTACCTTTTGCGAGCCGAAGGTGTCGGCGCGGGCGGAGACTGCGGCCCGGGTGCAAGCGGAAACGGGAGCGGCGTTGATCCATCCATATGACGATGATCGGATCATTGCCGGACAGGCGACGGCAGCTAAAGAGCTGCTCGAAGAGGTAAGCGATCTGGATGCGGTGCTGACACCGGTGAGCGGTGGCGGATTGCTAAGCGGAACAAGTATTGCGGCAAAAACGATGCGTCCGGCGATAAAGGTGCTTGGGTGCGAGCCGGAACGCGCGGACGACGCGTACCGGTCGCTGAGCAGCAAGGTGCTGCAAAGCTTGGAGGCGAGCGACACCATGGCGGACGGGCTGCGTGCTTCCCTTTCCCCGCGAACATTCGCGATTCTACAGAGAAACGTGGATGGAATTTTGCTGGTTAGCGAAGAGGAAATCGCTGCGACGATGCGCCTGGTTTGGGAGCGAATGAAAATCGTGATTGAGCCGTCGAGCGCGGTAGCGTTGGCTCCGCTGCTGAGGAAAGAAGGCGCGGCGGTGTTGGGATTAGGACAGGGTCGCGGGAATGGAAAGAAGATAAAGATTGGAGTGATTTTTTCCGGCGGAAATGTGGAATTAAAGTAGCTGAGAATTTCTGGCAATCGCAAGTCGTGAAATCAACAGTACAGCCGGTTGGAGAACGGATTGGCAAAGATTGTAAGCGCTTCGATCAAAGAGAACGCCGGACAACTGCTGTTCGTTGCAGACATGGCTGGGACATTGCTGTTTGGATTGGAAGGGGCACTGGCCGGAATCCGTGGGAATCTGGATTTGATTGGAGTGATGGTGCTGGCGTTTGCAACGGCGCTGGGCGGCGGAATAATCCGCGACTTGCTGATTGGAGATATTCCACCGGCCTCGCTGCGAGACTGGAGATATGCAGCTCTGGCGTTTGGCGGGGGAACGATTGCGTTTTTCCTGTACAACGTGGTGCAGGGCATTCCGGCAAATCTGATGATGGTGCTGGACGCCGCTGGACTGGCGCTGTTTGCGATCGCGGGAACCGAGAAAGCGCTGGAGCACAAGATGAGCGGGTTCATCGCAGTGCTGATGGGAACGATCACCGGGGTGGGAGGAGGCGCGGTGCGCGACGTGTTGCTGGCGCAAGTGCCACGTGTTTTGCGCGCAGAAGTGTATGCGACAGCGGCGATCGTGGGATCGGTATGCATGGTGAGCTGCCGGAAATTGAAGGTATCGCCAACGGTGTCGGCAATTCTAGGCGGAGCTGTGTGCTTCTTGCTGCGGGTGGTTAGCGTGTGGAGACATTGGAACCTGCCGACGGGACTGCCGAGATAAAGAAAAAAATCAGGATTTCCAGAGGGGGGTGTGGAGGCGGGTCGAATCGCCTCCACCGTGCGACGCTTTGGGGTGAGAAGTGGTCAGGGTATTGCTAGCGTTGGCGAAGTTCGTTGGCGGCCGGTTGCGGAGCCGAGGCGAGGGACGACGAAGTTCATCAGAATGCGGCTGACGATCCTTGAGGATCGTGGCGCTCAAACGCTCGTACTGCTCGCCTTTGGAATCTTGATTTTCCAAATTTCTATTTTTCGAATTTTTATTTTCTGATTTATTTTCTGAATTGTCCTTGTGTAGCGCGATGAGGACAAAACCACAAAACATGGCGATGGCGCCGAACGCGGGAGATAGCGGCAACGGGTTGCGATCTTCGATGGCATCCATGCCCGCGCTATGGTGATCGACGATGAAAGCAATGCCCTGATGGGCTAGCGCAACAAATCCCGCAATCATCAGAAGAAAGCCGAGTAAAATCCGATTCTTCATAGACACCCCTGAGGCGAGCGAGGCGACCGCCCGAGAAAACCCAAACGACTTGGAACTATGTTTCAGGTGCGGCGAGCGACATGGCCCAGAAGTGCTGAGAAGAAGAGCAAAAGGAATAGGAAGAATAGAATTCTGGCAATGCCTGCGACTGCCACAGCGACGCCGCTAAACCCGAGAACTGCTACGAAGATTGCGATGAGAAAAAATGTGAGAGCCCAACGCATCATGGTGTGGTGCCCTTTCGAATTGCGTACTGTGTAAACCTTCGTGCAGCAACCCGTTTGCGAACAATGTGATAAGGGCAAGTAAACTTCCAAAGATAGTCAATGGTTAGAACGAAGCGGGTGGCGGCAGGCGCGGCGGGCTAAGGGCTGCACTTAGCCGTTTGTTTACTGCCAGTTACGGGGAGCGGGCAAGGCCTGTTGATTCCAGGCTTGGAAATTCGAAGGGGTTTGATGGAATGGAAAATGATCAGGTGCGAGTGAGGAATGGCAGTCGAAAACTCTGAGTACGGTGTAAGAAAGCCCGAAAATCTAAGTGGAACGCTGTAAGCGAGTTGGAAGTGATTTGGTCGGTCTTGATTGCGTGGAAACGGAACCCAAGAAGGATTCCACGCTACGCTCGGAATGACGGGGCTGGGTTCGATGAACTGGCTTAGTTCGCGCTGAGCTGGAGGGATTCGCGATCAAGTAGCTTGGCGCGATCGGCTCCTGCGGCGAGAATTGTAAGAGAGGGGAGTGGCGTGTAAAATGTCTGCGGGTGAGTTCCTCCTAATTACTTTCGTATCGAACCCGTACTGAGCAAACCGCATGGGCCCGTCCCGCCCGGCGAGCGGCAGTGCAGGAAACAGCGGAATCGCAAAAGGTGGGCAGCGTTGTCGCTCCAGCGGCTGGGAATTCCTTGTGTACTTCTGTGGGCATTGTGGCAAGCAGCGGGAGGAACGGCGCTTGCTCAGACG
>DASXBH010000495.1:0-4721 GCA_036491775.1 Candidatus Acidiferrum sp. | reverse complement strand
GCGACCCTGATTTGCTTTAGGCGGCGCCTGCTGATGCGACGGTGGCGCTTGCGCCGGGTGACTCTCCTGCGATGGATGCTCTTGCTCCGGTCGCTGAGCCAACGCCGGGTACGCCCCACACAAAATCATGGCAAGCATGATCGGCACTTGCTTTTTCAGCATGGTAATCCTCCAGGATTCACTAACGGGGACGTGGCATAACCGCAATTTGGCTGGATTCGGTTGGGCCCTGGCTGGGTTGACTGCGTGAATTATGCACACCGGCTTCTTTAATTTCGAATACCGAAGACGCTGCATTCTTCCTAGGTGAATACCCGAGGGGCATGACACGCTTATACTTTATTGTTAATTCATTATTTGTTTATTCGCTCTTAACTCTTTACCCCTCACCTGTACTTCTCCCCTGTACTCTTTTCACGTTGACGCCTTTATCGCGCGCGCATACAGTCCGCAAACTCCCGGCTCGCAAATTAACAACAGCTTTCGCGGTTCACGCCTATCTCCCCCCGGCGCATCCTCGCATCGCTTCCGCGGTGCTCCGTGTTGCGCATGGCTTGAACGCAGCTAGGAGGCGCTTGCCCCAGGTCTGTACCCGTTGTCCATTTTCGTTTCGTTCATTCATGGTCAATTAGGCGAGGAACGCGATTCGCGGCCCAGTGTAGTTCCCTGTTCATCCAGGTCCCGTTCGTTTGGTCAACTTGATTCAACTGGTCGCTACAGGTGTGTCTGGCGGCTTCCTGCGTCGACGCAGGCTCAAAAGGAAATCGTATGAAAACGAAAACTCAGGTCATCACTCTTTCCGTCGTTCTTTTTTTCTTGGCGCTCAGTTCGTCGTCGCGCCTTGGGGCTGGTCAGAGCCCAGCCCCTCCAACTCCAAACAACTCTGCTGTAAAGGATCCTGGGGTTCGCGCCGTTAACGTCAATGCCGGCACTCCTCTCTCCTCTCTCACTCCCGGCCAGCTTCTTTTCTTTAACGACGGTCAAACTCGCTTCCAACAAGTCGAGCAAGTCGCTAACGGCCTCGGGCCAAGCTTCAATTCCAATAGCTGCGGCAGTTGTCACGCGCAACCCTCCGTTGGCGGCACCAGCCCTGCCCTCGCCGCTTACCCCAATATTGGCCCCAACCCCCAGATTGCCGCTGCCACTGCAAGTGGCGCCTCCAATAGCATCCCTTTCTTCATCACCGCCGATGGACCCGTTCGCGAAGCCCGATTCCCCTTCGTTGTCAATGGCAACAACTCTGTTTCGCGCACTCCCGATGGCGGCGTCCACGCCCTCTTCACCATCGCCGGACGTTCCGATGCCGGTAGTTGCAAAATGGCTCAACCTAATTTCCAACAGATGGAGCAACTCAACAATCTCATCTTTCGCATTCCCACTCCGACCTATGGCGCCGGCTTGATCGAAAATATTCCGGACTCCACCATCCTCGCCAACATGCAGGCCGACAGCAATCTCAAACAGCACCTCGGCATCTCGGGACATCCGAACTACAGCGGCAACGATGGGTCCATGACCCGCTTTGGCTGGAAAGCCCAAAATAAATCTCTCGAAATTTTTGCTGGCGAAGCCTACAACGTGGAAATGGGCGTGACCAACGAACTCTTCTCCAACGAGCGTTCCGAGCCTCCCGCCAACTGTCTCCTCAACCCTACTCCTGAAGACGCCACCAACTTCGACTCATCAGGCGCTCAAATTCCCAGCGACATCGTCGAATTTTCCCACTTCATGCGGTTCCTCGCTCCTCCCACTCCTTCTTCCGTGGGCATCCCGGGGAATCCTCCAGCCACTTCCATCCAAAACGGACAAGCTCTCTTCAGCCAGATTCATTGCGACACTTGCCACACCACTTCGCTACAGACCGGGCCATCCAGTCTCACCCCTGGCCTCAGCAATCAGAAGGCCGCGCTCTTCTCTGATCTTTTAGTGCACCACATGGGTCAGGGATTGGCTGACAACATCACCCAAGGAAACGCGGGTCCAGATGAATTTCGCACTGCTCCGCTTTGGGGCATTGGCCAGCGCGTTTTCTTCCTTCACGATGGACGAGCCACTCCCGCCAACGGCGGTCTCCTTAACGCCATTCAACAGCACGCCAGCCAAGGCTCCGAAGCCAATGGCGTCATTTCTATTTTCCAGGGTCTGAGTCCACAACAGAAACAAGACCTGCTCAACTTCCTGCGCTCTCTCTAACCCGTCTCTAACCGAATGTAGCGGCCACCTTCAGGTGGCCGCTACAAATTGCGCGGGAACATTGATTTACACCACCTAAACCGCTCGTCCCGCCAGCCATGCCGCCACCACCAAACACACCGTGATCAGTCCGGAAAAAATCACCGGCACCACAAAAAAATTCGTCCAACTCAACACCGTAATCACCGCCATGCAAATTGCAAATCCCCATGTCACCAAGGGCATCGACGCCACCGTCGCCCCAGGCAAACTTCCCAGTTGCCACGCCACCACCGCCGCAAACACCATAAAAATCGACACAAACAGCCCGAATCCCACGTAAAAATCGTAATACGTCCGATCGAATCCCTGCGCGTTAAAGTGCAATTGCTTCAGCGACCCGAGCAATCCATCCACTCCCCACGCCGGCTCCGTCTTCCGAAATCCCATCGTGTGCCCCACCGCGTACAGCACCAGCAACACCGCCGCAATTCGGTACCACATTGACGCTTTCATCCTCTCGTCTCCTTACATTCAATTTCGTTTATTCCATTCGCAGCGATTCACCTGCCTTATTTCTTCGCTGCTTCCACAAAATTGCCCAATACCATCGTCCAGCCGCCAGGCGAGTCCACTCCTGCAAACAACTTCTCGTAGCCCACTCCATGCCGCTCGATGTAACGGTGTTCGAACTCCAGTCGCGTGGCCGCCGCGCTCTCCGCCACAAACAACAGCGCCACTTCACTCGCGCGCTCCGGATCCGCATCGAATTTCCAATCCGGTTGCAAGTGCCACGAAAGCACCACCCGCCGCGGCGGTTCCCACAACAGCACTCGCCCCCACTCGCATTCCGACCCGTTGCTGTCCCGCTCGTACCAGCGCCCGCCCTCTTTCTGCTCCACTACGATCTCGTTGAACGGTTCGGTCGCGATGTGGTGCGTTGCCGGCCACCACTGCCCCATCTTCTCCACGAACACGCGAAACGCCTTTTCAATGGGTACGCCTACTTGGATCGTTCGCTTTACCACGGCCATCGGTGCGGCTGCTTCGGGATGCATGTTTCTGCTCCTTCCGGTACTCTTCCTCGACGAATTTTTTGAACGCGTGCAATGCCTGGTCCCACAAATTTGCAAAATGATCGCGCAACAGCGCAATTCCCTCTGGATTCAACTCATAGATTCGCCGCGTGCCGGCCTTCCGGTCACGCACCAAGCGCGCCTCTTTCAATACCCGCAGATGTTGCGACACGGCAGGCCGCGAAACCGGCAGCCCCGCTGCCAGTTGGTTCACCGCCTGCGGGTTCTTCGCCAAGGCATGAAAAATCGCCAGCCGGGTTGGATCCCCCAGCGCTCCAAGCCCGCTCTCTATGTAAGTATTCACTTACGGTAAGTTATCGCTTACCAATGCGGCTGTCAAGCCTCTTTTCTACTCGCCTGTATTTTCGTTTTTATGGCTTTGCAGCGTTCGGCTGACTTTCTTGCGACTTGGTGCCGCTCATTGCCGCTTCGATCTCTTCCGCAGAGTACGGCAGCCCCGGCGTCAAAATCTCGGCCCCTTCTTTCGTTATCAGAAACATGTCTTCCAGGTAGTAGCCCTGCCCACCGATCGACGCAATCGGCTCAAAATCTATAGTCATTCCTGCTCGCATTGCTCCTTCAATGAACCCCGCATCCAGATTCATCGTGTGTGCCTGCCAATACGGCACGTTCTTGCGCTCCGACCAACTCTCAATCGCCTGCTTTGCTAACCCGCTCTTCACCGTATCTCGGTGTCGCAGCAATTCCGCCTTCCACGCATCAAACACTTGATCTACCGTCGTTCCCTCTCGCAATTTTCCCACGCCGGCACGATACGCCGCCACAAACGCATCCCAGATTTCGCGTTGTTCGTCACTGTAGCGGCCAGACACCGGCACCGTCCGTCCCAGATCCCCCTGATAATGTTCCCACTCGCAGCCCACATCCAATCGCACCAGATCTCCCGCTTGCATCACGCTTTCCAGGTGGTCGTAGCGCGCCATCGAAGCAAATGGCTTAGGGAACACGCTGTTCGCTCCCGCCATGGCCCACGGCCAGAACGCGCTTCCGTGCGCGCCTTCTTTCCAGCACGCACTTTCCACCACCGATTCCACGCTACGTTGCGTTGCACCGGGATGAATCGCGCGCACTCCTGCTATCAGAGCCTTTGTCGTCGCGCCCGCCGCCGCGCGCAAGGCCTTTTGCTCCTCAGCGGTTTGCACATCCATCAGGCTAGACAGTCGTTGCCCGGCCTCTTCAAATCGCAACTCCGGCCATTTTTTCTGCAGTACCTGTATCCATGCAGGCGCGCGATTGTCCTTCAATATCGCCAAATTCGGCGGGAGTTCTGGCGCGGATCGTTGGTAGTAAACTTTGTCGCCCGCGCGTGCACGCTCCGCCAAAAACGATTCGAGCTCAGTCCAGTCCACAACGTGCGCTATTCCCAGTTCTTGTTGCGCACCCGGCCCCGCCACCACGTCCGCGCCAAACACCTTGAAGTATTTGTCAGAATTCACGAATAGCCAGCTCTCG
>DASXBH010000494.1:0-3929 GCA_036491775.1 Candidatus Acidiferrum sp. | reverse complement strand
CACCTTGCTGGCTCCAAAAAATTGGGCGACGAAACCTTCCAGGAAATTTTTCATCCCATCGCCGTGCGCTTGCAGGAGAAATGCGACGCGGTGCTTCGTGTCGGAGGCGCATCCGCAGGAGCCGACGAAATGGTTCGCGTAGGGCGTAGCCTCGGGCTCAAAATCTACAACAGCCTCGAAGAGATAATCGCCTAGGACTATCTAACGTGGAACACTATTTCACCTGCCCGTATTGCGGCGAAGAAATTTCCATGGTTCTGGATTTGTCCGTCGCGGGGCGTCAGACCTACGTCGAGGACTGCGAAGTCTGCTGCAATCCCATCGAAGTTACTTACAGCGCCGAAGAGGATGAATTGGAGAGTTTCACCGCAAAAAAGCTCAATTAAACGATCACCTGTTCGTTTTGCAGAGTGGTATAGCTCTTGTATAGTGGCGGCATGCAGACCATTTTGCGCACCATCGAAGTTTTAACTCTAAGCCTCTGGCTTGGCGCAGATATGTTTCTAAGTTTTGTGGTTGCGCCGGGCGCATTCGCCATCTTAGGCAACCGCGATGCTGCCGGGATGATGGTCGGCTTTGCCCTGGCGCGCCTGCACTTCGTCGGAATTATTCTAGGCGTCCTTTTCGTTGTGGCACGCTTACTTCGTACCCAAGATTTTGGGAGTGTGACCAGTCCCGTGGCTATGTGCGTGGTCCTGATGGTACTCCTGACCGCCGCCTCCCAATTCACCGTCAGCCGCCGCATGGAAGCTCTGAAGAAAGACATGATCTCAGTGCAGAACACGCCAGACAGCGATCCCCGCCGCGTCGAATTCAACAAACTCCATCACCGCTCGGTGATGTTTGAGAGCACCGTCTTGCTCCTCGGCCTGGCCGGAATGTACCTTTTGGTTCGCGAAATCACCGCGGCAACGTAATTCACACGTCCCACCGTCCCAGTCGGTCCGCAAGTGGCTGATGGTGTTATTTTCGCTTGGGAGCCCGCAGCACCAGAATTTTCTTCTTATGCTTCTTCCGCGGCTTGCGCGCTCGAATCTTATTCGTCACTTTGTAGCCGGCACGTTCGAACGCCCGCCACATATACCAACTCGCTACCGTCCGATACGGCCGCCACCGCTCTCCGAACTTCAATAACTCCTGCGGCTTCGGCATGTGCTTCTTCCCGTAAGCCACCGACCAGCCTTTTTTCACCCCAAGATCGTGTATGGGCAACACATCCGGCCTGCCCAAACGAAAAATCAAAAACATCTCGACCGTCCACGCACCGATTCCCCGCACAGAGACAAGCCTCTCGACCAACTCTTCATCAGAAAGCGCCTGGGCTTCTTCCAGCGTCGGCACGATGCCTTCCATCGTTTTCCGGGCAAGATCTTTCATCGCCGCCACCTTCGCCGCCGACAGTCCGGCCTTCCTCAGTTTGGGCCCGGGTAGTTTCAGCATCTGTTCTGGTGTGGGCGCGCGTCCGTCTGACCCAAGCGCCTTGATCCGGCCAAAAATCGTAGCCGCCGCCTTCCCAGAAATCGACTGATACACAATCGACTCCATCAGAATTTCGTAGGGACTTTCGGTTTCTTCATACTCGATCTTGAACGGCAGCAACTCCGCGATGAGCGCTTTAAGTTGCTCGTCGCGCTCCGAGAGATGGCGTACCGCCTCGGCTAAATCAAAAGCAATGTTTGATGGTGGGACGTTGACGGCCATGGCAAACCAAAAACATAGCACACGCCAAAACAAAGTTGCGAGCCGCACCGATCAGGCTCCTAAAATCGTGCCGCCCCACTTCAACTCGAGAACCACCGCCTCCTGTGCGACACTACTCCGCGCATGCTCTCTGCTCGCGAATTGTCCCGCCTCCGCAAAAACCTTCTCGCCTGGTTCCGCCAATTCCAGCGAGACCTGCCATGGCGCCGCAGCAAAGATCCTTACCGCATCTGGCTCTCCGAAATTATGTTGCAGCAGACCCGCGTCGCTGCTGCCATCCCCTACTACAGTCGCTTCCTCGAGCACTTTCCAACTGTCCGGTCACTCGCCGAAGCTCCTCCCCAGGAAGTTCTTCGTCTCTGGGCTGGCCTTGGTTACTACTCGCGCGCTCGTAACCTCCAGGAAGCTGCCAGGCAAATTGTCGCCAAGCACCACGGCGTCTTCCCTTCCGCGCCCACCGACGTGCTCGCTCTCTCCGGCATCGGGGATTACACCGCAGCCGCCATCCTCAGCATCGCTTACGGCAAGAGTGTCGCGGTCCTCGACGGCAACGTCGCCCGCGTCATTGCCCGCCTCGATGCCATCCGCGGGGATTTGCGTGTCACCGCAACTTGGAAAAAGCTGCAATCCACCGCAGATCACTTGCTCGCGTCCAACGCGCCCGGTGATTGGAATCAAGCCATGATGGAACTGGGGGCCACCCTCTGCACGCCTCGTTCTCCGCAGTGCCTTCTCTGCCCGATTAGCGAGTTTTGCCAAGCCCGCAAGCTCGGCTTAGCCGATGTGATTCCCGAGAAACGCAGAAAGCGAGATACCGTCGAAATTGTGCTGGCCTCCGCCGTCTTCCTCGATCCGCAGTGCCGCACCTTCCTGCTGCCGGCTCCGAACGCCTCCACGAAGTCTGCCTCTGCCCACTCCGACAACTCCCATCTTCTTTCTCGGATGTGGCACTTCCCTACGATACGGGTCCAATCCGATGCCGTCGCCGAGCTCCGCGCTCACCTGCAGCAACTTCTTCCAGGCCTGCGATTCGCGTCGCTGCACTTCGCCCCGCTCAAGAAAGCCCGCCACGCCGTCACCTACCGCAACATTTCTATCCACCCTTTTCTAGTCAACGTAAAGAAGCTTCCCGTCCCACAGACCGCCGATATTTTCCCCCTGGCCGACCTAACCACCGTCCCCATCTCGAATCTCACCCGCAAAGTAGCTAGCGCCGCCCTAGCTTCCCTGTCGTAGCTCCATCTGGTTACCTTTCTCCTGCACCTGACCCTCAGCCCACCTTAAATCCTGGTCTTAAGCTGGTACTCTAATCTCTCCATGGCCTCCGTCACCACACCAGTGGCGCTCCCGCTGCCCGCGGATCGCTTCTACCGTACCGCGCTGTTCTTCTTGGTGCTCACCTCAACCCTGGCCATTGTCACTACCGGCAAACTCGATCCCGTCACCACCACCCTCGCCGCCTCCGCCGTCATCTACAAGGGCTTTCGCTGGTGGCGCGGCTATCCCGCGGAACTCCGTCAGGCCCTGGCCACACGCCTGGTCGTCGCCTATCTCTTCTTTTTTCCCATCGACATCATTTTCGTTTCGCGCAGTTTCATGGCCACTGCCGCAAACTCTACGCTTTTCTCCGCGCTCCTAGCCTCCGTCCATTTCCTGCTCTTCGTCACCGTCGTCCGGCTCTACAGCGCAGTCACCGATCGCGATGCGCTCTTCCTCGCCATGCTGGCCTTCGCCGGCATTCTCGCATCGGCGGTTTTCACCATCGATACCTACTTCCTCGCGTTTTTCTTGATCTTCCTACTCTCCGCCGTAGCCGTTTTCCTCGGACTTGAAATTCGCCGCGGCGCTTCTCACGCAATCTTCCCGCCCGTCGCCGCGCGTTCCGATCGCGAGCGCCGCTTCCATCGCGCCCTCACTCTGGCCGCCCTCACCGTTGCCGCCGGCGCTGTAGTATTTGGCTCGATTCTTTTCTTCGTCTTCCCGCGCTTTAGCGCCGGCTACTTCGCCCACTCCGGCTCGCAGCCATCCTTCATGAGCGGTTTCTCCGACAATGTCGAACTCGGCCAGATTGGCGAAATCAAGAAAAGTTCCGCGGTCGTGATGCGCGTCCGCACCGGAGCTCCTGTGAAATATCCGCTCCTGCGTTGGCGCGGTATCGCCATGACCACCTTCGACGGCCACCGCTGGTCGGCCGCTGACCCGCGGCAGCGCAACATTTCTCGTCCCAT
>DASXBH010000493.1:0-6829 GCA_036491775.1 Candidatus Acidiferrum sp. | reverse complement strand
GTGACTGTCTTGGGCGTCGCGGGGATGAATGCCTTTTGCGTATTTGCCGGAGCGGTCGGCAAATTACCGGCGTTCGATGGCTTTCCCGCCCCTCCAGCGGCAGCGCCGGCCGACGCTGAGGCCGCGGCAACCAATGGCTTTGGCACCACCGCCGGCGGGTACTGAAACTCCGGTTCGGCCTTCGTCTCGGCCACAGCAGGCTCGATCGTAGCTTCAGGTGCCTGCACCGCCGATAGAGCCGCACTGGCCTCGGAATCGATTTCTGCAAGTTCCTTGCTCGCCGTTTCCTGCTGCTCTTCCTCCTGCCGCGGGATTCGTTCGTCCATGCTAAAGGGAACAAGTCTGCCAAACCGAGGATTTAGCTCCCGTTCCTCTAACCCCGCAGGCTGCGACGTCAAATCAAAGTCCGTTGCGACCCGCCGCACGATATCCGGCGTTATCACTCTCACCTGTGCCGCATATCCCGCAATCAACGAGTGCTCGCACAATAAATTCACAATGCGTGGCAGCCCGCGAGCATAAACGTACATGGCCTCCAGGCTTTCCTGGGAAAATGCATCTGCTGCCGTCGCGCCACCACTCACCAGTCGCGACTTTACATACCGGGCCGTCTCCTCCAGCGATAGTGGCAGCAAACTGCACCGGAACATCACCCTCTGATGTAACTGCCGCAACTCTGGCCGTCTCAGCTTTTCTTCCAACTCTGGCTGTCCCGCCAACACGATGGTCAGCAACTTGCTCCCCGGAGTCTCCAGATTGAGCAGCAAACGCAACTGATCCAGCGTCCGCACCGAGATTGCCTGCGCTTCATCGATGATCAACACCGGGGAATCGCCCATTGTATGCCTGGCGATCAACCATTGGTGCAATGCGTTCAGCAGATCCCCTTTATTCCGGGTATCACACGGCACGCCAAAGTCGCGCAGAATAAATTCGAACAATTCCGCGGGCTTCAACTGCGAATGGAACACGTAAGAGCTAGACTGCCTCTTCTCTTGCAAATAATTCAGGAAATGATTCAGGACAGTGGTCTTCCCGGTGCCCGCCTCGCCCGTCAGTACGATCAGGCCTTGCCGGGTTTCTGCTCCGAACACCAGTTCAGCCAGCGCAGCATCGTGTGCGCTCGTCGAAAAATAAAATCGCGGGTCCGGGGAGACGTGGAACGGATTCTCTCGCAGCCCAAAATGATTAAAAAGATGCTCGAACATTAGCCCACCAAGAAACAGCGTAGCCAGACAGGCTGCGGGTCTGTCCGGTAGCCAGCAGTCTACCGGCATCCTTCCGACGGGGCAATCAAATCCTCGTCTAAAACCCTTTATTTCTACAAGTTAATTCCATCAGAACTACTAGGCCAGAGGTCCTAGGGGTGTACTAGGGTGTCTTCCTTGCCCTTCAAATTCCCGCAATTTGCAGTCTATTTCGCTGCTTCCACCACGCCCACTTTATCTACGCCGCTGCAGGCGATGAAAACCCGGCCATCTTGCGTCGCCGCCATATTCCTCACCACGCCTCCGCCCGAAGGTATGTTCGTGCGCGCGAACTTCTCAGTTTTCGGATCGAATTGCACAATCGTATTCGGCTTGACTCCAGACTCGCTGTACCAAACCATACCGTCGGGCGTGATCACAATTCCATACGGATTCGAATTCACTCCTCCGGGCGATGGGTACATCTTCACCGCGCGGCTCTCCAGGTTCAACACGCCCAAATGTCCGCTTTTGAAATCTGTGAAGTACACCGTATCGTCTGCCGCAATCGCCAGTCTTCTCGGCCGCGCCGATTCTGGAAGCGAATACTCCGTGATCGCCATGCTCTTCGGATCAATGGTCGCCATCTTGTTTGTGCCCAGTTCGCAAAATACCGGCACGCCTTTGCTGGTGATCTGGATTCCATAAGGGAGCGCGCTATCGGTCGGCACTTCCTTCAAATCCACTTTGCCGGTTTTTGGGTCTAAGCGCCCCACCATGTTTCCGCCTTGCACCGTAAACCACAGCATTCCTTTGGCATCAAACGCCGCTGTGTGGGGATCATCCGCCTTCGCATTCGGCATCGCATACTGTTTCACGCTGCCGGTCTTGGGATCCAGTTTCCCGATATACCCACCAAAATTCGCCGTGAACCAGATGTTTCCCTCTTTATCCGCCACCAATCCATGCGGGCCGGCATTCTTGCCATCATTTAACGGATATTCCTTTATCTCGCCGGTCTTTGGATCCAGTCGTCCCAGTTTGTTTGCCATCTGTTCCGTAAACCACAGCGTGTCGCCCGGTCCCACCGCCGGATCGTGTGGATGCCCACCCTTCGTTGGCACGTCCCATTCGTGAATGGTTACCTTCAACACCCCAACATCGCCGCCCGCGCGCGGCGAGAAATGTGCCGGCAAGGCCAGCGCCATGATGCTACCCACCAAGACCACCACCAGAACTCCCAGCGTTCTAAGCCGCATTTCTACCTCCTGAGCCCTGCGTGCTTTCATCAGAGATCTTCCGATGGCCAGCACGCAACGGTATGCTTCCAAGGTCCTTCCGGTCCCATGGCGAACTATACCTTGGACGGTCGATCCCGCGCCACGGATACACAGCCCCTATGGCCGTCCATTCCTGTATTTTTTTTTGGATTTTAGACTAGAGACTGCTCAGCAGTAAAACAGAAGTTTTTTCATAGGTTTGAGATATCTCTACACTTCCAGCAACTTCGCAATCACATCCGCAGCGTGATACGTCTGCCGGTTCGCCGGCAGGAATTTCGGAATCTCCTTCAAATCGTCTCCGCAAGTGACCACTCCTTTTTCCACGTACTTCCCGCCGCGAATCTGCGCCAGTCCGATATTCGTCATCAGCGCATTACACAAGCAGAGTCGTCCCACTGTCTTCTCTTTCTGTCCACCTTTCGACAGGTACACGCTTACCGGCTCCCCCGCGCACCGATAATCAATCTCGCCCCTTTCCGTCCTATAAGCTTCACGCAAATACCCGAGGTCGCAGATCCGGGGTCGGCCTAAAAATACCTCTTGTTCCGATAACGTGCCTGTAAGCCGCGCCGTTTTGAACGGAAAACCCGTTGGCGACGCGACCGGATTCGTAAACACCGAGGTCTCGCCAGCGATCGCCTTCCTCACCAGTTCCTTCTTGTAGTCGTCCCGAAGATCGGATTCCTCGCAGAACGCAAACGCCGTTCCCACCTGCACCCCTGCCGCGCCCGCGGCCAACGCTTCCCGCAATCGCTCAGCGCTGCCATATCCGCCAGCCAACCAGAACGGCAATCCCAACTCCCGCATTTTTTCCAGATCGACTATGTCCCGCTCCCCGTAAATCGGTTCGCCTGCGTTGCTAAGTTGTAGCTTCCCACGCGGTGGCGCGTTATGTCCGCCTGCCGTTGGGCCTTCCACCACAAATCCGTCTACCCTGCCGTTAGCCTTCTTCACCAGCGTCACTGCCAGCGTATTCGACGCCACAATGGCGATGAAGTTCGGCCTCCGCAATTCCGCAAGCTCGCACTCCATGTACTCCCGCGGCACAAAATGGATGGTCGTATCGTCGTCGTTCTGCGCGTCCGTCACTTGCAAGTCGTAACTGGCTTCTTCGTGCTTTGCCAATCGGTCCAGCACTCCGGGGATTTTCAGCGGAATTCCAGCGCCCATCAACACGTAATCGACACCCGCCAACATCGCTCCGTAGATCGAGGGCAGGTGCGGGCTCTGAATTTTTTCGAGATAATTAATTCCGACCGGATTGCCATGGCCTTCTTTGGCCAGATTGATCTCCACGAAATTTGCCACGATGCACAGCTCAATGATTTCCCGCGGCGTGTTTTTCGAAAATTTCGCGACGTTCTTATACGATTCGTTCTCTTTCCGGCCGCCTGCCATGTAATACGTTTTCAAAACGCGCGCCGCCATCTCGCGAAAAGGAAATCGATCCAGCGCACGCCGCATGTGCCCGCCAGCATCGCCGTCTTGCAACCGCCGGGCCAGGATATGGTCCAGCGCTGTTCCCGATACCACTCCCAGCTGGCCGAGCCTCGACACCGCTTGTGCCAGTCGCCAACTGGATACACCTGCTCCCATTCCGCCCTGGATGATTACCGGATGCTTTCGATTCATATTGTTCAAATATCACACACACCGCGACCAAAGCACTGTGACCTCCCGCACAGGACCATATGCGCCTGCCATCTGGCCAATCTTTCACCTAGCTAACGCTTTCACTTTAGGATTCTAAGAACAATCTCGTAGCAGCGCACTTCCTTCAGGAACGATGCATCCAACCTGTAAATCATATGAGACAACTGACGCGTCGGGATTTGCTCAAACTGGGAGCTGCAACGGCCCTAGCCGAGATGTCTTCCTTCGGTCTTCACGGGTGTGGCGGCGGTACCTTCTCTCCGTCCCCCACTCCGACTCCCACTCCTGCGGTTTGCTCTAAACTCACCGACATCGAACACGTCGTCATCTTTATCCAGGAAAATCGTTCCTTCGATCACTACTTCGGTTGTTACAAAGGTGTCAAAGGTTTCGCCGACGCCAGCATGGCTTTCAACCAGCCAGATCCTTCCAACACCACCAGCCCTCCGGTCGGCGGCCTTCTGCCTTTTCATCTCGACACCGCCACTACCAACGCCGCATGCACGCACGACATTTCGCACGACTGGATACCGCAGCATCAAAGTTGGGATAACGGCGCAATGGATGGATTCGTCAAGTCACACGTTCCCATCGATGCCAACGACGCGATTCTGACCATGGGCTATTACAATCGTGCTGACATTCCTTACTACTATGCACTCGCCGACGCGTTCACGATTTGCGACAACTATTTTTGCTCGGTGATGGGTCCCACCGACCCGAATCGCCTGTACACCATAGCCGCCTCTCTCGATCCCACGGGCACCAACGGCGGCCCTATCCTGCAGACCATCGTCAACAATCGTTCGTCTTTTTATGGACGCCTCACGTACACCACCATGCCCGAACAACTTCAAACTCGCGGCATCTCTTGGAAAGTGTATTCCTCGCCCGACCAAACCATTCTCAACGGCATTCTTTCCGACAACGTTCTTTCCTATTTCAAGAACTATCAGGATCCGACTTCGGTCCTTCACCAAAACGCGTTCGGTCCTCAGTTTCCGGTGGACTTTCTTGCCGACGTCGCCTCGGGTAATCTACCGCAGGTTTCCTGGCTTATCGGCTCCGTGGTCACTTCAGACCATCCGCCCGCGCCTTCCGTCTTCGGAGAAAACATTGTGTCGCTGGTTCTCGCGGCGCTCACCGCCAATCCTTCGGTTTGGGCCAAAACTCTTTTCCTGCTCACCTTCGACGAAAACGGCGGATTCTTTGATCACGTTCCGCCCACCACCGCGCCTGCGGGCACGCCGGGCGAATACGTCACCGCACCCGCAGTTCCCGATCCAACCGTCGTTGGCAGCCCGGCAATCACTGGCCCGATTGGATTAGGTTTTCGTGTTCCCATGCTGATTCTTTCACCGTTTAGCCGCGGCGGCTTCGTTTCTTCGGATCTGTTCGATCACACTTCGATCTTACGTTTTCTCGAAACTCGTTTCGGTGCCGAAGTTCCCAATTTGAGCGCCTGGCGCCGCGCCACGGTTGGTGATCTCACCACGGCGCTCAATTTCAAGAGTCCTAATCAATCTATTCCGAATCTGCCATCCACAATTCCCGCAATTCAGAGCGTGATTCAGCAATGCGTCGCCAATCTTGCAGGCACTACCCCCTACAATGTTCCGGCTACGCAAGCGTTACCCGTGCAAGAGTCGGGTACGCCCACACGCCCAAGCGGCACTTGCTAAACTATATTTTGAGTGAACTGCTAACAGGGCAGAGAAGGCCTAGCTCCCAGCAACTCATTGGCGGAGCGCCGTCTACTTATTTCGCGAATTCTGGTTGCTCACCTCTACCCCACGGATCGTAGCTCAAACTAAACTTGATCCGATCCGGTATCGCCGGGTGGTCGTACACTAGGAAAATGGCAATCCTGCTTGGATCCGGATCCGCCAGATCTATGTCGCCCAAAATATTGAATGCCTGCGCCGCCACTTGCCCGGAATCCGGCGTCAGTCCGTGCGTCACTTCCAGCCCGTACTGATCCGCTTGGTGCTCCAGATATCGCGAGAAGGTGCTTCCAATCGGCGTAATCGCCGTGCTCAACACCGAGAGCAGCAGCAACAGCGCTGGCAACGACGCCCAGTCCTCTAGTCCGCGAATCCCCCATCCCGGTCCCCACTTCGCCAGCACCCATCCAATCGACCGGTAGCCGACATAAAAGCCCAGGAACAGCAGCACCGCGAAAAATATCATTCCCTTCGGGATGTGGTGCAGCACGTAGTGCCCCATCTCGTGCCCCGCCACGAACACAATCTGTGGCGTGCTCATTTTCGCGATCGTCGTGTCCCACACCACCATCCGCTTCGATGGCCCAAATCCGGTTACATACGCATTCAACGCCGTCGTCTTTTCCCCAGCCCCCATCCAGAACATTCTCTCCGGCGGAATATTCTCTCCCGCCTTCTGCACCATCTTCTCCAACTCCGCTGTCAATGCCGGATCCTTTTGCTGCAGCGGTTCGAATTTGTGGAACATCGGATCCACCACCAGCGGCTGCAGAAAAACCAGCATCAATCCGATGGGCAGCGATACCAGCCAGAAATAAAACCACCACCTGGTCGGTGATTTGCGTATCACGCTGTACAAAATCCCCACGAACAATATCGCCAGCAGCACCGACAGGAATTCGCCCTTCGTCCAATCCCAAAACCACGATCCCCAACTCTGCACTGACAATCCATACGCTCTTTGAATCCAGTTGTCGTACAC
>DASXBH010000492.1:0-4471 GCA_036491775.1 Candidatus Acidiferrum sp. | reverse complement strand
GTCTCCCACTTCCCCATGTCAGCCCAAGTCTGAAATCCCTGTTTGTCTGAAGTGCTAGATAGGAAGGTAAGTAGCAACTGTCCAGCGACGCCGCGCCAAGGCGGCATGTCCTCTTCGTATTCAATCGCTGCAACATCGTTGACTACCCAATGCCACTGATTACTACCGGAGGCGGTCGGCTTAACCTCGGGGTAGTTCAGCCAAGTGCTCTTCAGTTCCCAACCCGCCGGAAGTTCCACCGTGAATCGCGCTTCCTTAACAGGAACCGAGGTCTGAAAATGCCAGATGTCCTGCAGGACGAACGGACGTTCTTCCTGCTCGATTTCGTACCCGACGATGTTTCCAGGTTCAGAGGCAGGAATAACGATTAGTTTCACGCGAAGGTCGTTGACGAGTTCGCCATTCTCTACAGTGGGTGAAACTTCCATAGCCTCTTTATCCTTCACTTCGTAATCCCGGCCTCGGGCAGGAATACACCACGCACGCATGCTTAGGACTTTGTCTTCCGCATTGACGTATGCTTGCGCTACGCCATAATCCTTTCCGCCGACCCGAAGGATTTTGTAAGCACGGCGCGAGAAGCGTTTAAATTTTCCGTTCGGTTGAACAGCCAAAATCTCTTCGCTGTACAGCAGGACGGCTTCGGTTTTCTCGTCATGCTTGGGCAGGGGCGCACTGGTGAGCGCATGCATCCATGCAGGCGCATCGCCCGCGTTCGCTCTCGGACTGACAAGAAGAATGGTCGTGACGAAAACGGCGGCCGCGAGCCATTTGCATGCTATGGCGCTGAATCGGTCAGTAAGCGGCCGAGGCGGTGCCTGGCTGCAGAACAATCTGTTCGTCATCGCCGCTCCTCACAAATTGAAAGAATGTTCTTAGTGCTGGGTAGTTATCCTTGGGCAACATAAACAGGTCGCTGCGCAGCGTCCTCGCAACATGAACTTCACTCTTTTTGTTTTCCACCTTCAAAATGTACTGTGCGGCCTTAGCATCCTTATCCTGAGCTGCCGGCACGCTGGAAACGACCCACCCATTCGGAAGTTCAATGGTGACATCGTCTGTTTTGGTGTAAGGATAGTCGAAGCAAATGGGATAAACGCGGTTCGCGTGCTCAAAGATATGTTTTTCACTGGCAGAGAAAAATCCAACGGGCAGTAGCGCGCGCCGTCCGGCAGCGGAAACCCAACCAGGAATTTTTACAGTGAACTCGGCCACCAGAGGGGTTTCCGTGCCCTTCCAGTCCGGTTGATTAGTCAGGTCTACATCGATCGCCGCTGGCACGGAGGCCTTGAGCTCTTCTTCCAGAAACTTCTTCCGCGCTTCTGCGTCCTGATTGCGTTGGTCCAGACGTCGAGACCAAGATTCCAAGCCGATGAACGTTAGCTTCACGGTTCCTTCGATAGTTCCATCGTCATCGAGCTTGAGCTTGGCGCTGCGTTGGATCTGCGACTCAGAGCTCTCTGGAAGCGGAGCGACGATCCAAGTGCCACCGTCTTTATCAAGTTTCAAGCCCTTCACCGCTGTCTCCGGCCATGGCAACAAACCGTAGGGTACGAACAGCGAGCCCGGATCGAAAAATAATTGTTTGCCGTTCAGATTCACCAAGACAACGTTGCTATCAAGTTCCCTGCTGTTCATCCTTTGATCGTTGAAATAGTATTCGCTCCGACGGGCCACAAGGGCACCGTAGCTGTCGAAGCCCGCCGCTCGCGTCAAGCCCAAGAAGGCCCAAGTAATATCCGAGCCATACCCATAATTGTTTTTCAGCAGTTCCGAAGCGTTATCAATTTTCCTGAGCTTGTCGCGTTTCTCTTCCTGTTCTGTTCGAGGCGCTTCGTATCCGAGATTTCGGACCTGCTCCAGACGCGCATAAATCTTTTGCAGTTTCACTTCCGAGGAATCGCCAGGCGAAACGATTTGGGAAACGGCTGCTTCCAGATCCTTTTTCTTCCCAATGAAGCTCTCCATCCGGTCATTTTGCTTCTTACCAAACTTTTTCCAGTACTTGACCGGATCCTGTTCGAAGCCAACTTCGTTGTAAACGAACAGTACTCGATACTTCAATTCGTTTTCGGGCGGCATGAAATCTTCACTTTGGAAGGCGGGAATATCAGTAGCCGTCATCCGCACGCTGCCGTCCGGCTGTTGCTTCGGAGGTACAGTGCCCGGGGGCAAGCCTGCGGGCCACTGCCAACGAACCGCCCATTCTTTATAAGGAATCAACGTGAAGAGCGCCTTCTTGGTGAACAAAGTTTCGCTCACCGGCCAATAGGAGTCGAAAATATATCCGTCCTCAAAGTCGTAGTTGAATCGATATTCGACGATGCTCCCTACCTGAACATCGGGCGCTGTAAAAACCTTGGCCTTGATCTTGCTACCTTTTGTTTTCTCGATCATCTTGTCGAAGGCCTTGCCTTCGAAGTTCACAATTGTGCCGTCCGCATGGATTGTGCGTGCTCGAATACTGCTGATATGAGTAAGCTCGCTTAGATAAGGGATCTCGACGTTTGCGTAGCTGCGTCCTTCTTCCGTAAACACTTTGATACGCACGTAGTTGAATTCAACATTGGCGCGGCCCAGATCCTTCCGGTCGACTTGGCGGTACAAGTAGATGGCTGGGGCGCCGGGGGCTTTGGGTTCGCTGGTCATCTTCAATTCCGCGGGATCAATAGGGAGCCAATCATCCGCTAGGGCAGCTCGTCGCGGCGATAATAGCAATGAGGCAGACAAAATGATCAGCAGGGCGCAGCACCGGCGTATGGACACGTTGAATCTCCGCGAATGGAATGACAGAGGGATAGGGATTCGCGAGCGAGGCGAACCGAACCGGCGACTGCAGTGAGCCATCAAGGGGCGGGTCCCGATCGGATCCACTGTTACCAACCTGAGTACGTGAGTTTAGGAGACAATACGGAGGGAAAAGCTGTCTGTCAATAGGACTCGGAGTACTGCTGTTGGAGAGCGATCGATACGCAAACGGGCAGTCATTCGTCTCGACGTTCAGGAATCACTTTGCGCTCGGGCTGCGGTGCGGCATAATCGGCCCGCACCAGCTTCATCCAAATTTCACGATCCATTCGTAATCGGAGGACACGGTGAGCGACCGCCCATGGAGTTCCACGGCATCAGGGGGGGAATTTCACCCCTATGTGCCACCGGGAGAAAGTCCCCGGGAATTTTCTTTGCGGGCGGTGCTGCTGGGAGCACTGTTTGGGCTATTGTTCGGGGCCGTCACGGTGTATGTCGGGCTACGCGCGGGACTAACGGTGTCGGCGTCGATTCCTATCTCCGTTTTATCGATCAGCATCCTGCGAGCCTTCGGGCGATCAACGATCCTCGAAAATAACATCGTACAGACCACGGGTTCCGCGGGAGAGTCGCTGGCCGCGGGCGTAATGTTCACGCTTCCCGCTTTGATTTTCCTGGGATTCGGTTCGGAGTTTACGTTCTGGCGGATCTTTCCGCTGGCGCTGTTGGGCGGTTGGCTCGGTGTTTTGTTTATGATTCCGCTGCGCCGGCAATTGATTGTGAAAGAGCACGGCAACCTCACATTTCCGGAAGGCACAGCGTGCGCCGATGTGCTGGTGGCTGGGGAACGCGGCGGCTCTTTTGCGGGACGGGTGTTCTGGGGCCTGGGTTTGGGCGGCATATATACCTTCCTGATGAACACCGTGCAAGCCTGGACATCGCAGCCGGAGAACCGGCCAGGGTGGTATCCGGGCGCCTCGTTTCGCGCCGCGATCACTTCGGAATACCTGGGCGTGGGTTACATCATCGGGCCAAAAGTGTCGGGCATCCTGTTTGCCGGCGGCATTGTGTCGTGGTTGGTGATTATGCCGGCGATTAAATTTTACGGGCAGCTTGCAGGAAACACCCCGATCTATCCTTCCACGATTCCTATTCCACTGATGACGCCTGACGATATTTGGAGGAGTTACATCCGCCCGATGGGCGCAGGTGCGGTGGCAGCGGCTGGATTAATCACGTTGCTGCGCACATTGCCAACTATTATTTCGGCGCTGCGTGCGGGAATGAAAGATGTGCGCGTAGAAGGAGCGGGCGCAGTGGCATCGTCTAACCGCACGGAGCGCGATGTGCCGATGAAATGGGTGGTCACCGGATCGATCCTGATCGTCGTGATGATGTGGATCCTGTTGACGTTTCACCCGATGCAAGGCGCAGAGACGCGTTGGTATCAAAATTTATTTGCCGGCGTCTTTGTGGTGGTCTTCGGCTTTCTGTTTGTTACGGTGGCTGGCCGGATCAGCGGATTGCTGGGAAATTCGTCGAACCCGATTAGCGGCATGAGCATCGCGACGCTGATGGCCACTTGCGCGATATTTTTCGTGGCGGGTTGGACGGCTCCCAACTACGCGGTGCTGGCGCTAATGATCGGCGGCGTAACTTGTATTGCCGCGGCGATCGCCGGAGCCACGTCGCAAGATTTGAAGACGGGCTACCTGGTAGGTGC
>DASXBH010000491.1:0-16661 GCA_036491775.1 Candidatus Acidiferrum sp. | reverse complement strand
TCGTCGTTCATCGCGCTTTCGATGGAGAAAAAGATTCCGTGGTGGCTAACGATTATGGTGCTGAGCCGCGACGTGCTGATGCTGATCGTAGCGGCGGTGATCTTGATCATTCAGGGATACCGGCCATTTCCGCCTTCGTGGTTGGGCAAGGCGACGACATTTTTTGAGATTGGGTTGGTATTTTTCGCGGTGTTGCATGCGGCGTATCCAGATCCGCGATTCGATGTGCTGGTGCACTACTTGATGTACACGGTGAGTGTGCTGGTTACGGTTTCTGGGTTCCACTATTCGGTGGTAGTGGCGAGGCGACTGCACGCGTCATAATGCGATCATGGAATCGGATCGTTGAAGTGGATGTACATCATGACAAAAGCGGCGACGACGACTGCTCCAGCAACCCACCCCAACAGATAAGAGCGGGAACGTTCCGAACCGGCCACGGGCTGACGGTCAGAGAAAATCTTACCTACTAAAAAGCCAATGGTGAGGCCGCCGAAATGTCCCCAATTGTCGATACCTGGGACGAGGAATCCGAAAGCGAAAATAGTTACGACCCACGAAATCAAGCGGGAACGCATGGCCTGCATGCTGGCGCCACCGCGTTTCGAAGTCAGGGCAATGAGGACTCCTATGAGCCCCAATATGGCGCCGCTCGCCCCAACGGAGGGACCTTTGCCAAAGAGTGTGCTCAGAAGCGAGCCACCCACGCCACAGGCCACGTAGATAAAAAGAAAACGCGCGGAACCGTAAACCTCTTCGACTACTGGGGCAATATCGAGAAGCACCATCATATTCATGCCTATGTGTAACAGTCCGCCGTGAAGGAAAGTCGCGGTGATCAAGCGCCACCAGGTGGCAACGCCCCAGTGCAGGGGCACATTTTCGCCGAGACGATAGAGCTCGAAGCCGCTCATTCCGCCAAACAGGCCGAAGCCGCCACCACTTTTCATGGAGCGAATCAAGCTGACGCCAAACATAATGACGTTGACGATGAGGATGACGGTGGTCACTGGCGCTTGGCCGCCGAAGAATTCGGAGAGGCCTTTGCTCCAGGCGGCCAGACCGAAGCGCAGGCTGGCGCCGCATTGGTGGCAACGCGTTGCGGTGACGCCGACGAGGGCGCCGCAGGCTGGGCAGAGTTGGGGGCGGCGCTCGCCTTTGCCAAACATTCCGCCGAACATGTTTTTCAGACGGTCGACGCGCATTTGCCACTGGTAGGGAAGGGGCAACAGTCCTCCTTGCACGGATGTTTTCGCGTTTCTATAATACCGGAATCGCGCTGCACAATCTGGCGCAAGGAACCCATGGACAAATTCGAAGAAATTGGGCGGCGGCTCGACGAAGAATTGGGGCGGCTGCGCAAATATCTGGAAGAAGAAGTCGCGCCGGAAACAGAAAAGCGCACAGCGCAGTTTCTGCGGGAAGTTTCAGACAAGCTCTCGGAAGCGGCGAAAAAGCTGGAGAGCCGGGTCAACGCGCGAAACACGCAAACCTCGCAAGCACCGAAGCCGTGAAGAATTTACGCCGGACTTTGGTGTTGTTGGCGGTAACGAGTGCATTGAGCTTGCTTATTTCGGGCTGCTCGTCGAGGCACGCGTCAGCGAGCCGGCCTCCAGCCCCAACACAACCCGTCGAAACGCCGGAATCTACCGCTGAGACGGCAAAAAACGAAACGGCGATGCCCAGCAAGCCTGCTGCTGCAGCGCCGCGGCGTGGCAAAACTCCTCCCGCGCCTGCGCCGTTAGGCTTTATCGAAGAAGGTAATGCGTCGTGGTATGGCAATCCATTTAACGGACGGCATTCGTCCAACGGCGAAGTGTATGACATGTACAAGTTGACCGCCGCGCATCGCACGTTGCCATTCGACACCATGGTGCGGGTAACGAATGTGAACAATGGCAAGAGCACGACGGTGCGTATCACCGACCGAGGACCGTTTGTCGACAACCGGATTATCGATCTGTCGCTAGCGGCGGCGCGGGAGATCGAGTCGATTGGGCCGGGTGTAGTGCATGTGCGGCTGGAAGTACTTGGGAATGTTGACCCGACGGCGGGCTATTTCACGATTCAGGTGGGAGCGTTTCGAGAACGTGCGAATGCCGAGAGGTTGAAGGCTCGCCTTAGCGCAGAGTATTCCCCGATTTTCATACAACAATACGACACGACGGATGGCCCGTTTTACCGGGTGCGCGTGGGGAAAATTTCAGGAGAAGACGCGGCGCGCCAGTTGGCGGAACAACTGCACAACCGGGAAGGATTCACGACGTTTGTGATGCGGCTTGATGAGGGCGTCGGGGCTGGGGGTAAGTAATGGATGCGAATTGTTTGTTCTGCAAAATTGGCGCCAAGCAGATACCGGCGAAGCTGGTGTATGAAGATGACGATGTGTTTGCGTTTGAGGACATTAGCCCGCAGGCGCCGACGCACATTTTGATTTGTCCGCGGAAACATTTCGCAGCGCTGCAGGACGCGTCGCCGGAAGATCAGGCGCTGCTCGGGAAATTGCAGCAGGTGGCGGCGAAGCTAGCGACGGAGCGCGGGCTACTATCCGGCTACCGGACGGTTTTTAACAATGGAGGCGGAGCGGGGCAATCGGTGTTTCATCTGCACCTACATTTACTGGGTGGACGTAATTTCCGCTGGCCGCCGGGATAGTTAGAGTGGCGGATGGAATATAGCGCCGGCATCTGGGCGGTACGTGCTTCCTTTAACTACGGGTTTTTGTCGTGCCGGTTGGACGGCGCTACCAAGTGTTTATTTCGCGTCGACGTCGACATCTTTGATGGGTAGATCCCAATGAGCTTCGAGAATTTCGAAACGGCGCTGCTCTTCTTTTTTGTAGGTGTCCTGGTCGGGGAATAGTTGCTTGAGCAGCGGCGCCGAATCGTAACCATCGTGGGCCACTGTGGCGTTCTTGAAAACGATCGTTACACGGTAATCCCAGCGGCCGTCTTCGGTGGTGTGATAGACCGGCGCGACGACAGAAACTTTCAGCATGCGGCCCATCTCCATTTCTTTCTTCAGAACCGGATAGTGATTCTTCTTGAAGAGGGTGATGAATTCGTCGGCGTGGCCCCACTTCGCTTTGTAATAATATTCGACAACAAAGGGCTTATCGGCGGCGCTTGCGCTCTGGGCGTGAAGATGAGTGAGGATGCCAAAGACCAGGACGGCCACGGCGGTTAGTAGCCCAAACAGCAGAGTGGTACGAGCAGGGACGGAACTGCGCATTGGTATCACCTCGAAGGAAGATGCGCGCATTTTATACTGTTTTGAGGAAATGTCACTGCGGCACGCCAAGCAAACCAAGCAGAAACAGAGTTCGAGGGTTAGTACGCGGCGCGGGTCAGCCGGTCGCGGATAGCGGCCCAGTCTGGCGTGTCCGGCGGAAGCTCCACAGCGATCCAGTCGAGTCCTTCGTTATCTAGAGTGTGAAGAGCGCTGTAAAGCTGCGCGGCATACTCGGTTGGCTTTTCGGGCATACGACGCTTTTTAGCTGCCGCGGCATTGTAGTCCAGCCACAGATACGCACCTTTACCGGATTGCGGGAGATGCCCACGATTCACGAGGAGGACGCGAGTTCTCGGGCTGTAATGCTTTTTGTGCTGGCCTGGGGAACGATGCGCTTCGCCGGATTCGGATTCCACGGACGTGATGACGTTCGAAGTGTTCTCGATTAGCGCCATGCCGGGACGCAGAACTTCCAGACCATCTTTGCTGACAGCAATGACTGTGGATTCGAGGCCCACTTCGCAGGGACCACCATCGAGAAGAAACGGAGTATCAGCGGCGAATGCGGCGCGAACATGCTCGGCGGTAGTTGGAGATAATTGCGTGAAACGATTGGCACTGGGCGCGGCGATGGGAATGCCGGCTTCGCGTAAAAGTGCGAGAGCGACGGGATGGCGGGGAACGCGAATCCCAACGGTAGTTAGCCCGGCGGTGGCTTCATCGGGAATAAAAGGCTTCTTGGGCACTACCAGGGTCAGTGGTCCGGGCCAATATTTTTCGGCGAGGCGTTCTGCTTCGGGTGGCCACTCCTTAGCCAAGGCGCGGGCCTGGGTGATGCTGGAGACATGAAGGATCAAGGGGCTGGTGACGGGTCGACCCTTGAGTTCATAAATTCTGCGCAATGCCGCAGGATCAAGCGCGTTGGCGCCCAAGCCGTAAACGGTTTCGGTGGGGAACACGACCAAGCCTCCGGAACGGAGGATATTAGCGGCATTTTGGATGTCTTCCTGGCTGACCATGCGTCCAGCCATTGTCTCAGATTCGGTGGTTAGAATAGAAAACGCCGTGGAGACGGTTTACAAAGGCGAATTGCAGCGGGTGGGTGCCGAATGGCTCAACGATTTGGAAGATAGGCGACGCCGCAGCGGAACAGTTCCTGCAGCGGAATTTCGTTGGTGTATACGACTTTGGCAGGCACAAAGATGGCGGGAGCCTCGCGGGATTCCGGCGAATAGGGCACCGCAATACGCAACACGGCACCGACCTTGTAGCGATACTCGGTTTTGAAACTGAGGCCGCCCCGAGACATGTCGATGCAATGGACGATGTCGTCGCCGAAAGCGTCGGTGCGAACACAAGCGAAGAAGTTGACCTTGGCGCGGATACGATCTCGACGATTAGCGGCGGGACCACCGATGACCAGAGACGGAATTACGGGCAATTCCGCGAGTGGTTGGAGAGTGGGTTCAACAGGCGATTCGTCGAGAAGAGCGACTGCGGTTGCAATCCGAGGCGGCTTGGGCTTGGAGATTGTGGCGGTGCTTCCGGTGGAGATCCGGTCGCAGCGCTTCCACATGGTGGAGAGTCCACAATCGCAGCAGTAGCGCACCAGGCCGCCGTGAATAGCGCAAACATCGGCTTCGAAATCGCCATACTGCAAGGAAATGTTGGCGTCGCAACTGGTACACGCGAGGGATATCGGAGGCTGCACAGGTTCATTAGCCGGAGCGGGAGGAAAGGGAATCTGCCAGAAATCGAGTGTGGGATCGACGAACGCGACACCGTAAGCGTGAATGCGATTTTGCGAGCCGATCTCGCCAACCACACGGATTTCGGCTTCGCGATTGGACTCGAGCAGACGCAGGTTTAGTTCCTGTTCGGAAACCAGCGTGTGCGTGGAGACGATACCGGCGCCGTGGAGGCTGATCATGACGGTTTTGGTTTCTTCGGAGAAAACCGTGCCTTCCGCGTCGCTACCGATCAATAGAATGGGAATTTCTCTGGGAATGCGTCCGCTGCGACGGACCGTGGAGTTGGTCATCTTGGCAACCTGGGGAAGGGGCCAAGGTAATTACGAGTTCAGTTTACGTTAGGCGGAATATGCCAGTTTGCGACTCGGTTGGGTTTGTAGCGTGAAAGCAACCGGGCCGAGAGGACAGGTAGTCGTCATGGCCGCAAAGTCAAAGTTGGAGTCGCTCTGGCGGCGAACTACGGCGCGACGATGTCTTTGAGTTGGGGCTTGACCTGGACGGCCGCGAGGCTTGCGGCGTCCCAGCCTCCGCCGAGCGCCTTCACAAGAAGAACCGTGGTAACGAGACGCTGGCCCTCGATGGTGGCAGCTTGCTGTTCGCTGTTGAGCACATTTTCCTGAGCACTGACGACGTCGAGATAACTGACCAGGCCGCCTACGTAACGGGAAGTGGCGATGTCCAGTTGGCGGCGGGAAGAGGCGACCGCCGCGTCTTGCGAAATGCGCGCTTCGTCGAGAACTTGAAGACCGGTGATGTCGTCCTGAACTTCGCGGAAGGCATTCAAGACGGTGTCGCGATAGCTGGCGACGTTCGCGGTGTAGCCCGCTTCGGAGAACTGCACTTGGGCGCGACGCGCGCCGCCGGTAAAGATGCTCTCGCCAACGTTGGCGCCCACGGCCCACAGGGCGCTTTGGGCGTTAAATAGGGAGCTAAGGCTGGTGCTCTGCCAGCCGCCTTGGCCAAACAACACCAGCGAAGGATAGTAGGCGGCTTTGGCAATACCGATTTGCGCGTTGGCTACGGCCATCAGGCGCTCGGATTCGGCAATGTCGGGGCGCCGCTCGAGCAAGTCGGACGGCAATGAGGTATCAAGATTTGGAGGTTCGGCGCTTAGCTCTCGAGAGGCGAGATGAAAATCGGGGGCCGGGGTGCCGACGAGGACGGCGATGGCATCTTCAAACTGCTTGCGCTGTTGGCGCAACAGTGTGGCTTGCGTGCGCGAGGTCTCCAGCAGGGTTTCTTCTTCCGCGACATCGAGGCCCGAGGCCAAGCCGCCAGCGTGCCGCGAATTGACCAGGTCCAATCCGCGTTGCAGCGTCTCCACGGTGCGATTCAGCAGACCGATTTGCGTGTCGTCCTGGCGCAGCGCAAAATAATCCGCGGCCAGCTCCGCGGTCAGGATCAAGCGGACATTTTCGAGATCCGCCGCGTTCGCCTGGAACGATGCTTGTGCAGCTTCAATGGAGCGGCGCTTACGACCGACGAGATCCACTTCATAACTGACGTTGAATGGTAAGGTGAAGGCGTTTTGCGTCACCGAGCCGGACAGCGGTATGGCTACGCCGGTCGGCCGGTTACCTGAATAGCCTTGGCGGCCAATGGAGGGATTCACCGAAGAGGTTGGAAACAACTGAGCATTCTGAATGGCCGCAGACGCGCGCGCCTGATCGTAGTGGGCCAAGGCAACTTTCAAGGTTTGATTGGCGGTGAGGAGTTGATTCTCCAGCAGATTCAGATCGTCGTCGTGGAAAACGGTCCACCATGTGGTTTTGGGAACGGAATCTTTGGGCACCGCTTCACGCCAAGGCTGGACGATGTCCCACTTGGCAGGCACGGGGGCTACGGGCCGGTTGTAATTAGGGCCAACGGTGCAACCTGCGATGGTGAGAGCGGCAAGTAACGAAGAGAGCGCCATTAAACGCTGGCCAAGAAATCGTTGTCGAGAAACCATCAGCGACTCTTTCCGGAGTTCGCAGAGGGTGGTTGGGGCGGGTTAGCAGATTTGGGTTGTTGTCCGGAAGGCGGCGCGCCAGCTTGACCGGCTGGAGCGGGCACGGTGGGATTGGGGACTTCCTTCACGTGGACCTGCTGGCCATCTTCGAGAGCGTCGGGCGGATTGAGGACGATCCAATCGTCTGCTTTCAGGCCGTTTAAGACCTCCAGCGTGGTGCCATAGTCGCGCCCGATGGTGAGCGGTTGAAGATGCACACGATGACTGGAGTCGATGACGACGGCACGTAAGCCCTCAGAACGAAACAGCAGGGAATTGACCGGCACTTGCAGACGTTCAGCCTTCACATTGACCTGCAGATGAACTTGCGCGTAGCCGCCCGGGAGCAATTGTCCCGCCTTGTTGGGGACATCCACTTCGGTGAGCAGGGTGCGTGTTGCCTGATCGATGGATTCCGCAGTGCGTACGACCTTGCCTTGAAATTTCTGGCCGGGGAATTGGGTCAGCTCCAGAAACGCGCCTAACCCTTCGTGGATGGCAGGAGCATAGGTTTCCGGAACGTTGACGTAAACGCGAATGGGATCGGTTTGCGCCAGCGTAAAGAGGAGTTGCGTGGTGCCGCCATTGCCGGCGTTGATCAGCGTACCGATGTCGATATTGCGACGGGTGAGGACGCCGGCGAAGGGAGCGTAGATGTGCTTGAATGACTCCAGTTCTTCCAAACGGCGAACATTGGCCTCGGAAGACTGCACGATGGCGCGTTTTGCGGCGAGATCGCCTTGGGCATTATCCACTTCCTGCTTGGAGACGCCGTCCGTTTTCAGCAAGTCGCCGTAACGAACGGCGGTGATATCGGAAAGATGGACGTTGGCTTGCGCGGTGGCCAGATCGGCGCGCGCTTGAGAGAGTTGCTGATCAACTTCCGGTGTATCAATGTCGACGAGCAGCTCACCCTTGCTGACACGGGAGCCGATGTCGCGATACCACTTTTTGAGATAGCCATTGGTGCGGGCGTAAATCGGTGATTCGACGTACGGCTGCAGGGTGCTGGGCAAAACAAGATTTTCGTCACCGGGTTCAGCGCTGGGATGGATGATGGCGACTGTGGGAACGGCGAGGCTCTCCGTATCTTTCGCGAGAGCTTCATACTGCGAGCGTCGCTGGAACATTAAGAAGGCGCCGACCACGACGAGCACAATAACAATCACCGCAAAGGTCAAAAACAGGCTGCTCTTCCTGGGCGGAGAGTTCCTGGACCCCGAATCGGATTGCGTTGAGACGTCAGTCATTGTTGGTTACTCCGCCTAGCGTATGCATCCTTTTTCTCATGCTCTGCCTGTTTCCGTCGAGAGTCCCTGATGCCGCCGGCGCGCCAGATATCCATGAATAATGGAAAAGACGCAAGGGACGAAGAAAAGTGTGGCGACGGTAGCAAAGAGCAAGCCGCCGATGACAGCGCGGCCCAACGGCGCGTTTTGTTCGCCGCCTTCGCCCATACCGATGGCCATGGGCACCATGCCGATCATCATGGCCAACGCGGTCATGATCACCGGACGGATACGCACGAAACCCGCTTCCAGAGCGGCTTCGCGAGGATTCTTGCCTTCGTTCATCTGCTCGCGCGCAAAAGAAACCATCAAGATGCTATTGGCCGTGGCCACACCCATGCACATGATCGCGCCGGTGAGCGAAGGGACACTCAACGTGGTGTGGGTGATTAACAGTATCCAGCATATGCCAGCCAAGGCGCCGGGGAGAGCGGTGATGATGATGAAGGGGTCGAGCCAGGATTGAAAATTGACGACGATCAACAGGTAGGCGAGGACGATGGCGCCGAGAAGGCCGACGCCCAGGCCAGTGAATGACGTGGCCATGGTCTGAACCTGGCCGCGAACAAAGATGCGGCTGCCGCGCGGCAATTCCTTGGTTATGTCTTTCACCATCTTTTCGGTTTGCCCCGCCACGGCGCCAAGATCGCTGCCGGAAACGGAGGCGTAAACGTCAATCATAGGCTGTACGTTGTAATGCGAAACGGAAGCGGGGCGCGCCACGGTAGAAGTGGCGACAAGATTCGCCAAAATCTGCGGAGGAATATTTGGGCCGGTGCCGGTAATTGGGGTGTTCTGCAGGGCCTGAAAATTGTCGACGCGATATTGCGGGGTCTGTACAGCCACGCTGTAGCTGACACCATTTTTTGGATCGAGCCAGAAGTTCGGCGCGGTCTGGAAGCTGGAAGACAAGGAGACGAGGACGTTCTGCGCGACGTCGCGGGCTTGCAATCCGACGTACTGCGCACGGGTGCGGTCGATGTCCATATAAATGGTGGGTGCGTCGAAGGCCTGTTGCACGTGGACGTCCACCGCGCCGGGGATGTGGCGCATTTCGTTGGCCAATTTCGTGCCAACGGCATAGTTGCCGGCTTGATTGGCGCCCATGATTTGCACGTCGATTGGGGCAGGAGTACCGAAGTTCAGAATCTGCGTAACGATATCGGCGGGCTGGAAAAAGAATTGCACGCCGGGGAATTCGCCGGGCAAGCGACGGCGCAATTCGTCAACGTAGACGCTGGTTGGCCTGCTGCGATCGGGTTTGAGTTGCACCAGGATTTCCCCGTCGGCGGTGCCAATGGTGCCGTTGTTGCTGTAGGTCAGATTGATGCCGGAATACGGCAGACCAATGTTGTCGAGCACGGTGACGAGTTCTTTGTCGGGAATCGTCTGGCGAATGACCTGGTTAATCTGGTCGGCCAATCGCGAAGATTCTTCGATACGCAATCCGGTGCGCGCGCGCATGTGCAAACGGATCTGGCCGGCATCGACGTTGGGGAAGAAGTCGCGTCCGAGGAAGAAGACCAGGCCGGTGGACAAAACACAGAAAAGCAGGAAACACGCGGAAAAGAGCCAGGCATTTTCGAGCGCGGAGGAGAGCGCGTGGTGATATTTTTCGCGGAAACTTTCGAAGGCGTGTTCGAACCTCTGTTGATAGCGGCGGAAGAAACCCATTTTCTGGCCGGCATGTTCCGCAGCGTTGTACTCGTCTTCGGCCGAGAGAAGATACATGGCCATGGTAGGAACGATGGTGCGCGACCACATGTAAGACGCGAGCATGGCGAAAATCACGGCTTCAGCGAGCGGGACGAAAAGATACTTGGCCACGCCGGAAAGAAAGAACATGGGAATGAAGACGATGCAGATGCAGAGCGTAGACACGAAAGCAGGCACGGCAATTTGCTGCGCACCGTCGAGGATGGCTTGAACCGTTTCTTTGCCCATGGCGAGATTGCGATTGATATTCTCAATTTCGACGGTGGCGTCGTCGACGAGAATGCCGACGGCCAGGGCCAATCCGCCTAAAGTCATGATGTTGATGGTTTCGCCAAGCGCGCTAAGGCAGAGAATACTGACGAGAATGGAGAGCGGGATGGAGATGGCGATGATCAGCGTGCTTTTCCAGTTTCCCAGGAAGAGCAGGATCATAATGGCGGTGAGGCAGGCGGCGATCATCGCCTCGCGCAGCACGCCCTGAATTGCGGCGCGAACGAAGAGTGACTGGTCAAAGAAGGTGGTGAGGTTCAGACCATCGGGCAGGGACGGTTTGTAGTCTTCGAGCGTTTGCTTGACGCGATCAACGATGGAAAGCGTGGAGGCATTGCCGGTCTTGTAGACGCTCATGAGCACGCCGCGCTTGCCGTTGGCCATGACGACGTTGGTCTGTGGAGAGTAACCGTCGCGGACGTGGGCCACGTCACGCATGTAAATCGTGGAACCATTTACGGTCTTGACGGGAAGATCATTAAGTTCGGCCACGGTTCGAGGACTGCCATTCATCTCGACGTTGTATTCGAGGGCGCCGAGTTTTGCGGTGCCAGTGGGGAGAATCAGGTTTTGCGCGTTGACGGCATTCACGATATCGACGGGCGAAAGGCCTTTCGCTTGCAGCGCGGCGGAGTCAATATCGACGGAGATCAAACGCGATTTGCCGCCGTACGGGAAAGGCATGGAAGCGCCCTGGACGGTTGCCAGTTGCGTGCGGATGAAATTGTTGGCGTAATCGAAGATTTGTTGTTCGCTGAGACGATCGCTGGTGAGGCCGATTTGCAGTACGGGAATGGTGGACGCGGAATAAATGATGACCAGCGGCGGAGTGGTGCCGGGAGGCAGGGCACGCAAAAAGGTTTGCGAAATGGCAGCAGTTTGGGCCAGCGCGGTCTGAATGTTGGCGTTCGGCTGGAAGAAAATCTTGATAATGGCAATGCCGCCGAGCGACTGCGATTCGATGTGCTCGACGTCGTTGACCAGCACGGTGATGCCTCGCTCGACGTTGGAGGTGATGCGCTGCTCCATCTCTTGCGGTTGCAGTCCGGTGTAAGTCCAGACCAGGCCGATGACCGGAATATTGATTTCCGGGAAAATGTCGGTGGGCGTGCGCATCAACACCAGCGGCGTGAGCAGGACGATGACGAGCGCCATCACGATAAACGTATAAGGTCTGGAGAGTGCTAAACGTACAATCCACATAAAAAATAAGGACGACCGTTTCCTGGAGATCGCTCAAATGAAGAGCGTGTGAGCCCTGTGCGCTAAACCTATGCTTTTGAGTCCTATCATTAGACTGTGGAAGGCGGTCATTTGGTTACGCCATGACCTCTTCGGAGATACTTCAGAAGAACTAGAGCGCCCCCACGTCTGAAAATAGAAATAACTCTTTTTCGCGCCAGGCGTGAGTGCGGAGTTCGACTCATCTCCATCAAATCTATTAATAGTGCTGTGGTACGCGCAAGAGCCAAAGCGGATTTTGTTGGGTGGGAAGGTGTTCGCTGAGCTATCTCCAAACCGAGATCGCAGCTATTTGTGATCCATGGTGAAAACACCGTCCCAGGCGGGAGGCGGCTCGTCGAAGAGGTATTCCTGGCAACGCTTCCAGTAGGCGCGGGATGGACCGTCGTTTGGCCAGCGATCCAGCAAAGTCTGAAACGCAGATTGGGCGGCGGACCAATTCCGCTGTTTGTACAGGGTGCGAGCCGCGGAGAAACTCTGAAGGCGCTCCTGAGTCGCGGTGAAGTCGCCATTCTGTCGCAAATCGGAGAGCACGCCACAGAGTTCGTAAATCATGACTGGCTGCAGCTTGCCCTTCACGCGAATCAAGTCTAATTCGCGAAACAAAAAGCCGGCATCTTTCGCGGCGGTATAGGTAGATTCGTTCACCAGGATGTGCGTGCCGTAATCCTTGTTGAGGCCTTCCAGGCGGGAGGAAAGGTTCACCGCGTCGCCGAGCGCCGTATAGCCGTAACGCAGGATGGAGCCCATATTGCCCACGCTGGCGACGCCGGAATTCAGGCCAATGCCAATGTCCAGCTTGGGCTTGCCCTCGGCTTGCCACTTTTGTTGCAGTTCATGAACGCGGCGCATCATGGCGAGCGAAGCATGGCAAGCCTGGATGGCGTGGCCCGGCTCTTCGTAGGGCGCGCCCCAGAAGGCCATCACCGCATCGCCAATATATTTGTCGAGCGTGCCCTGGGTGCTGAAAACGATTTTGGTCATGTCGGAAAGATAGCTGTTCAGGAACAGGGCCAACTCCTGAGCATCGAGTTTTTCGGAGATGGTGGTAAATCCGCGGATGTCGCTGAACATCACGGTGATTTCGGTTTTGCGGGGCTCGACCAATTTTGGATTGAGAAGGAGTCGCCGGATGACTTCGGGACTCAAGTATTGTCCGAAGGCGGTGCGTACCTTGCGCTTTTCTTTTTCTTCTACGAGAGCGCGATACAGCGAGACGAGCATCACGTTGGCGGTGAGCGCCCCGGCAGGCAGGGTGAAGTTCAGCCACCAGCCGCGCAGAAACGCCATGTAGACCATAGCTGCAAAGGGAATCAACAAGGCCAGGCCAAACCACATCCAGCGCGGAGAGACCAGAGCTAGAACAATGCCAAGTGGCATGCCAAACAAGAAAATCAGGACCAGGTCGAAGAGTTCCTGATGTACGCCACGAATCAGGAATCCATTGTTCAGCATGTTGTCGATGACGTTGGCGTGAACTTCGAGGCCGGGGTAATTAATGCCGCCGTAGGGTGGAGTGCGGAGATCGCCGATGCCGGTGGCGGATGCTCCTACGAGGACGATCTTGTTTTTGAAGGTGCCCGGTGGAAATTTGCGGCGCACCACATCGGCCAGCGAATAGTAGGGAAAGGTGCCGCCGGGGCCGCGATAGTTGATGATGACGCGTCCTAAGTAATCCGGTTTGACGGTGAGCTTGTCCGCGAATTGAAGAGAAGCGATTCCAGCCGGACCATAATTAACGGTGAGCTGCTCGGATTTTAGCCCCAAGTAGAGGCGAAGTGTTTGTACCTCGAGCGAGCCATAAAGATCGTAGTCGTCGGGATTTTTCGAGCGTCCGAAGGGAAGAACGAGCAGGCCGCGACGCAGGACGCCATCGGCATCGGAAGAAATATTGAAAAAGCCGATGGAAGTTTTCTCGTCGTTGTCGGGGGGAGCGAGTTCCGGAATGTTGGCGATGGTGGCGGAGTAGAGGGTGTCTTCGAACTGATAATTTTGCAGCAAGGAATGAAAATCGGCTTTGCCGGTGGCCGGGACGATGGCGTTGCGATTCAGGGAATACCACTGAACCATTTCGGCGTACTTGTCGAGAGCAGCGCCATCGATGCCTTGCGCTTCCTGTGACGGGAGATAGAAATTGCCGAGGACAACCGGACCGAAGCGGCGAAGCGCAGCGGCAAATTGCGCGTCGGCATCGAATTCGCGGGCCAATTCACGGACTTGCGCCTCCAGTTTCGGATCCATTGGCGAGCCAGCTTGCTGGTCCTGCTGGAGCTTGGTCCACAACGCGCGAATCGGCGCGGAACTTTGATCGGGCTTGTCGAAGGTGACGTCGAACGAGACGACCTTTGCGCCATCCTCGCGAAGCGCGTCGAGCATCTCGCCAAAATACTTGCGGGAAAATGGCCACTTGCCCAAAACTTCCTGGGAACGCTGGTCAATTGCCACGACCACAATGCGCGGATCGGGCGGCGAGTAGCGAGCAGGCCGATAGCGGAAGCGGGTGTCCAGTGTGCTGTATTCGAAGCGTTTCAAAAAGTCGAAGAGCGGAGTGTTGCGATCGCCGACGAAGGTGAAAATGTAAACGAGCAGAGTGGCGAGGGTGATGCCAACGCTGATCAGGAACGATGCGCGATGATCCCACCAGGAGGAAAGCAGTTCGCGAAGGCGGAACGCCTTGCGGTTCTGCAAACCTCCTTCAGGCGAATCGGCCATGGGGGAAAAAGACTATTCGCGAAAGATGAAGTTCATGCGCACGCCGCAAACTTCGATGAGGTCGCCATTGTTGAGGCGGACCGGCCCGGCGATGGGAGCGCCATTCACGGCGGGAATCTTATCCCCAGTTCCCAGATAGTAGCCATCGTCGCGCTGATTGATCTGTGCGGCCATTTTTGGCTTGAACCAGCCACGCAGGCGCACGGTAGCCATGGGCGACTTACCGATGACCGTCAGTTTATTGGTGAGCAAATATTCTTTTTGATTGACGTTGCCGTTGAGGACGACGAGGGTAGCCATGCGGATGCGACCCGGTGAAAATTGGGAACGTTCGCCGGTAGCTGCCGCTTGTTGCAGCATGTCGCGGCGGGCCTTGGTGTCCAGCACCATGGTTTCATTAATTTTGGGAGCCACGGCTTTTCTGCCGGTGTCGAGCGGAATAGCGGTGTCGGCAGTGGCATCCACTTTTATGTGGTGCTTGCCAATCCAGATGGAATCGCCGTCGTGCAGTGTGGCGCGTTCTACCCGCAAATCGTTGACGAAAGTGCCGTTGAGACTTTCCAGATCTTCGACGACCAGGCGACCAGCTTCGTAATAAACGCGAGCGTGATAGGTGGAGACGGCCAGGTTGTCGACCGGAAGATCGTTGTCCGGAGAACGGCCAATGGTGACGGGACGAGCGCCGATGGGCACCTGCTTCACCAATTTGTCTTCGAACATCAGACTGAGCTTTGCCATGCGCAACTCCTCCTGCGGAGGTAACTAGTCTTTCCTGGTCGAGCCGCGACGCATCCAGGAGAGCCAACCTTTGGATTCATCCTGCACGCGCGCGACGATCACCGTCACGTTGTCGAGGCCACCACGTTCATTCGCTAAAGCCACTAACTTCTGTGCCGCAGAAACGGGATTGGTTTCTGCTTGCAGTGTTCCGGCAATTTCCGGCTCGGTGACCATGCGGGTCAAGCCGTCAGAACACAGCAACAAAACGTCGCGAGGGAAAAGTTCGGTTTCATCCACGTCGACTTGCACTTCGGGATGCGCGCCGAGCGCCCGTAACAACACGCTCTGCATGTCGCTCTCTTCGGCCTGCTGCGGTGTCAGAATGCCGCGGCGGACTTGTTCGGCGACCAGAGAATGATCGCTGGTTAATTGCTGGAGAGCCCCATTGCGCAGCAGGTAGGCTCGGCTGTCACCCACGTGGGCAACGCTCAATTTGCTGCCGTTTACCCAGGCCGCGGTCAGGGTGGCTCCCATGCCGCGCTGCTCGGGATTCTTCTGTGCTGAATCGTAAATTTTAAAATTGGCCTGGCTAACGGCGTTTTGCAGGCGCTTGGTGTCGGCGCTCCAGTTGTCTGAGGCAACACCGGCCAGAGTAACGCCAGAATCTTCTTTGGGTTGCGCGCAATAATCGGCGATGGTTTCGACGGCCAGAGCGCTGGCGACTTCACCATGGGCTTCCCCGCCCATGCCATCGGATAAAATAAATAAGTTCAGGGGTTCGAGTATCCGGAAGGAATCCTCGTTGTTGGTTCGCACACGGCCAACGTCCGTCACGCCACCGCTGACGATCTCCACGACATCTCCTTCCACGCTTTTTGCGAGCACGCGCGACACCCCCGCTGCAGACACACGAATACAGCACTTATGTCCACGCTAGCAGACGCCGCAACGGCCGAAAAGGCTCTGCACCCTAGTGATTACTCGCCAGTACGCCACACTGTCCCTGCGGACAGGTGGTCAGGATAACCGAATCTGCGGGTAAGACGACACTGTTTGCAGTGAGTGTGTTTCCCTAGTGTCGGGGAGGTTGCGCATAGGTTGGGGCGAGGCTGGCGCTCTTCTGTGTGGCCGAAATCTCCACTACAATCCAAGGGTGCGCCCTATCTCTCCAGCCTCTAAGGCGTTGCCGCGAATCCTTTGTGCAATTGGATTAGCGGTTTGGCCGTCCGGCGGCAACTTTGCGCAGCAGCCTGCGGCACCGGCTCCGTCCGGCGCGCGCATTCTGCTGCTTCCACGCAAGTTGGTGACGGGTGAGCGGTCTACGCTGGCGGTGCTGGACGTGAACGGGCGGTTGACGCCGGGCGTCAATATTGTCTTATCGGATGGGGACAAGGTAACGACGGATACGACAGGCCGGGCGATGTTTGTGCCGCCTTTGACTCCCGGCACGCTGTACGCGTCGATTGACGGGCATTCCGGTCGGGTCTCCGCCACAGTTTTGACCCCCGCTGAGGCGCCTTCTGGAACGCTGGTGGTCGACCTGGCGCCGCGGGTCGCATCGCTGAGCGATCGATTCGAATTGGTAGGACACGGTTTTTGCGGCGATGCAGACGCCAATCGGGTGACGATTGGGAATTCGGCGGCACTGGTGTTGGCTTCTTCGCCGGCGCATCTGGCGATTCTGCCGCCAGTTGATCTCAATCCCGGGCCCGCGCAGGTGCAAGTGAGTTGTGGCGAGCA
>DASXBH010000490.1:0-4297 GCA_036491775.1 Candidatus Acidiferrum sp. | reverse complement strand
AAGCCGGTGAGCCAGAGAAATTTCCATTGCGATTTGTCGATCTGATTCAGAGCTTCGCCGAGTTGCAAGCGGAGCTGACCGGCGATGAGCGCGGCGGCTTCAGTGCCTTTAATTTGTTCTTTTGCCGAAACGGCAACGACGAGGTCGCCCGTTTTTGCGCTGGTGGAATCTGCGAGCTTTTTGACGTTCTCGGGTCCAATCAGCTTCTCGACAGTCGAGGTTGTGCCTTCGGGGGCCAGCTTGACGAAATACGCCCCACGCGCGCCGAGAGATTTTGCCTTTTCGGTGAGTTCGTCGAGTTGCTTGCGGGAATAATTGGCCGCACCCGGCGCTGCAAAGGCAAAAACATTGCCTTCGATCTGCAGCTTCTGTTTGGCTTCGTCAGGGAAACTGGAGGTGACTTCGTGCAGTTCCATGCCGAAACGCAGGTCAGGCTTGTCACTGCCGTATTTGCGAATGGCATCTTTATAGAGCATGTGGGGAAACGGAGCTTGCGCCTTAATCCCGGCGACAGAGCAAGCTCGAACCATGACGGTTTCGATTACGTTGAAAATATCTTCCTGGCGCGGGAAAGACATCTCCACGTCGAGTTGGGTAAATTCCGGCTGACGATCGGCGCGGAGATCTTCGTCGCGAAAGCACTTCACAATCTGGAAATAGCGGTCGAGCCCGCCAATCATCAGGATTTGTTTGAAGATCTGGGGCGATTGCGGGAGGGCATAGAACTGTCCATGATGAACACGACTGGGCACCAGATAATCGCGCGCACCTTCGGGAGTGGACCGGGTGAGCATCGGGGTTTCGACTTCGATGAATCCCATTTCGTCCATGGTCTTGCGAATCTCAAGAAGTATCTTGTGACGGAGAGCCAAATTGTGGTGAGGTTTGGGGCGCCGCAGATCGAGATAGCGAAAGCGGAGCCGGGTTTCTTCGGCCGCGTTGATTTCATCTTCGATGGGAAACGGCGGTGTTTTGGCGTTGTTCAGAATGTGCAGCTTGTTGGCAACGATTTCGATCTCGCCGGTTAGCAGATCCGGGTTGGCCTTCTGGCGCTGAATTACTTTGCCTTCGACGGCGACGACGAATTCGCTGCGCGCCTGTTCCGCCTTGGCATGTGCTTCAGGTTGCGTTTCTTTGTTGAAGACCACCTGCACGATGCCAGTGCGATCGCGCACGTCGAGGAAGAGGAGATTGCCAAGGTCGCGCCGGCGATGGACCCAGCCGAGAACAACGACGTCCTTATCCGCGTCGGAAGCACGAAGTGCGCCGCAGTAGTGCGTGCGTTTCAGGTTGCCTAGAAAGTCGAGCAAGACAGTTTCCTTTCCACTCGAAAAAAGAACAGTTCCTTAGCCGCGCAGAAAATCCAGAAGCTGCGGCTCGGTAAATTTCGTTTGCGAGCCATCCGCCAAGGTCTTCAAGGTCCATTGGCCGCTGGCGATCTCGTCTTCACCGAGGATCAATGCGTAACGCGAACCGAGTTTGTCGGCTTGGCCGAGGGCTTTGCCGAATTTCTGCTCGAGCGGCGGAAGTTCCACACGGAATCCATTTTCACGCAAAACCTTGGCAAAACGAATTGCGGCTAACTGCGTGGTCGCGCCCATCCAGGCAATGTAGACGTCGCGACCCTTTGGCGCCTCGGCTTTACCGGCTTCCTGCAGCGACAGGATCAATCGATCTTCGCCAATGGCGAAACCAATCCCTTTTGTCGGCTGGCCGCCAAGCAATTCAACCAATCCATCATACCGCCCGCCGCCGCAGACTGCATTCTGAGAGCCAAGGCCTTGCGCGGTAATTTCGAACGTGGTGCGCATGTAGTAGTCGAGTCCACGCACCAGGCGCCAATTTTCTTTGTAGGCGACACCGCGAAGATTTAGTTGTCGCTTGAGCTCAGTGTAGTGGGCAGCGCAATCGGCACAAAGATGATCGCTAATGCGTGGCAACGTGGCAATAATCGCTTGCTCGGACTCAAGTTTGGAATCGAGGACACGCAGCGGGTTGGTGTCGATCCGGCGCTGGCTGTCAGGGCCCAGTTGATCCTTCACTTTGAGCAATTCGGCGCGGAGAAGTTCCACGTATTTCGGCCGGCAATTGCGGTCCCCGATGGAGTTGATTTCCAGTTGCGTGCCGTGCAATTCGAGTCGCGCAAAAAAGGCCATCAGCATCTCGATGAGTTCGGCGTCAATGGCAGCATCTTTGGTAATGTCTTTTGAGCCGCCTTGTCCTGGCTGCAGTGCTTCAAGTATCTCGGCGCCGATTTGGTAGAACTGGCGATAGCGGCCTTTCTGCGGGCGTTCGCGGCGAAACATCGGGCCGGTGTAGAAAAGCCGGACCGGCTGCGGCAGAGCATGCATTCCATGCTCGATGTAGGCGCGGCAAACGGATGCAGTGGCCTCGGGACGAAGGCTTACGGAGGTTTCGTCGCGGTCGGCAAATGTGTACATCTCTTTGGAAACGACGTCGGTGTCCAGCCCGATGGAGCGCGCGAAAAGTTCTGTGGGTTCGAAGATGGGCGGCCGAATTTCGCCGAAGCCATAGGTGGCAAAAACCTGGCGAGCGGTTTGTTCGACGCGATTCCACAATTCGGTTTCAGGAGGAAGAAGGTCGCGAGTCCCCTTGATGGCCTGGAATTTTCGTTTTTCCGACATGAGAGAGTTTTTATTCCTGTGCCGCAGATTCCTCGCGATAGGTGTTTTTGTAGCTGACGTAACGTTCGGCATAAGCCGCAATGGATAGCTGATCAGCCGAGGTGAGCGGCCGCTTGACCTTGCCCGGTGAACCCATAACCAGACTGCCGGCGGGAATGACGGTGCGCTCGGTAATCAGTGTTCCAGCGGCGATGATGCTGCCAGTGCCGACAACGGCGCCGTTTAAGACGATGCAGCCCATACCCAGCAGGACCCGCGATTCGATGGCACACCCATGAAGTGTTACGGAATGGCCAACGGTAACCTCGTCGCCGAGGATTAGCGGAAATTCATCCCGCATCACGTGGAGCACGCATCCGTCTTGAATATTGGTGCGATTACCGATGCGGATGTGGTGGACATCGCCGCGAATCACGGTCAGTGGCCAAACGCTGGAGTCTTCGCCGATAGTGACGTCGCCGATGATAACGGCGGCGGGATCGATGTAGGCCGAGGGGGCGATCTGCGGAGATTTACCGCGATAGGGGCGAATGTCGGGCGTGCGCAGCAAAATGTTCTCGTTTCTGCGAAAGTATTTGCAGGGCGCCGATACAGCGCATCCCCTGAAGAATCGCGAGTACTCAGCGAATCATTCAAGATAGCACCCGATTTGGCTTGGTGACAAGGAAGTGCGGCTGGTCGCACAAACCAATCTGGTAGACACCTGTCTCGCGAAGATTGCGGGGCGAAATACGCTCCAGCAACTAGCGACCGGTGCGGCACTCCTGATAAACTTCCTCTGCTCCACTTACAGAGGCAGTACGGACATTGTTTTCGTGCCAGGGTGCTTCCTGATATCCGATCGGTGATCTGATATCCATTCATGCGATATTAACAAAACGTCCCGAGGCGAACTTGAACGAAACTGAGAAAACAGCAGTCATCTTTGGCTTGGCCAACAAGCGCAGCATCGCGTGGGCTATCGCGCAAAAGCTTCATCAAGCAGGCTGGCGCCTGGCCATTACGTACCAAAATGAGCGGCTCGAGCAGGAGGCTAAGGACCTGATCACCGATCTTCCCGGCGCGGCAGGATTCATGTGCGACGTCACTTCCGACGAGCAAATCGCGAAGCTTTTCGAAGAACTGAAATCCCGGTACGGTGTTCTTCACGGTCTGGTTCACAGCGTCGCTTTCGCTCCTGCGGAAGACATGAAGGGTGAATTCATCAATACCTCGCGCGAAGGGTTTCGCGTGGCCCATGACATCAGCGTATATTCGTTGATCGCTGTATCGCGTGGGGCCGCAGCGCTGATGCCCTCTGGAGGAGGCATCGTTACCCTGACCTACTACGGAGCCGAAAAAGTCGTCCCCAAATATAACGTGATGGGCGTCGCCAAAGCCGCTCTCGAAGCGACCGTCCGATATCTCGCCGCGGACCTCGGCACAAAGAATATTCGGGTCAACGCAATTTCGGCCGGGCCGATCAAGACGTTGGCCGCTCGCGGGGTCTCGCAACTTGGCGAGATGCTCAAGGCGCATGCCGATCGAGCACCGCTAAAGCGTAATGTTGATCCAGCGGAGGTGGGCTCTGCCGCCGCATTCCTGCTCTCCGAGGGTTCGTCTGGCATCACGGGCGAGGTTCTCTACGTGGACTGCGGCTTTAACGTGATGGC
>DASXBH010000489.1:0-3585 GCA_036491775.1 Candidatus Acidiferrum sp. | reverse complement strand
CTTTAAAGTGGTTCAGCTCACCAACCAACTGGAAGATCTTGGTCCGCAACGGGGGCGTCAGCTCAAACGGCGCCGCCCCAGCATCTTCGTCCATTTGCCGAATCTCGTAACTCGCGTGCTCCCCCGTCTCCGGGATTTTTATTTCGATAAACTCGGGTACGCTACCCTTGAACACTCTACGATATGTGAAAACACCGACGTCGACCGGGGCACCCGCGGAAATCCCTGCGTCCGCGAGCGTGCACAACAAAAGCAATACACCCACACAAAACAGCCAACTAGCTCGCACCGTTCTCGATTTCATTGCACGATTGGACCGCGACTCACCACGCCACGCCCAGCACGCGCCGCTGGCGTTCCTGAGGCTCTGGCCGCCTTTCCCGCAAGCGTTCGCTCGATTCCGAAGCGCCTTTCAAGTTTTTCCGCCTGAATATAACAAAGTGCCACGGCCAGCGCATCGGCCGCATCCGATGGCTCCGGCGTCTCCTTCATACCCAACAACGCCTGTACCATTTGCTGCACTTGCTTCTTGTCCGCGTGCCCGTATCCCGCGACGCACGCCTTCACTTCTCGCGGAGAATAGCTTCGCACCACGACACCATTTTGCTCCGCTGCCAGCAGTACCACTCCTCGCACTTCAGCCAGGCGTAGCGCGGTTCGCATATTCAGCGCCGTAAACACCGATTCCACCGCCATCGCCACCGGCGTAAACTTTTTGATCAGTTCGCACAACAGCGCGTGCACATCTTGCAGCGCTGCGCCCCCGGAACTTTTTTGCCGGCGCGTCGCTACCCGCAACGCTCCGTAGTGAACAACCCGGCTCGTCCGCCAGTCCGTCTCGATAATCCCGTAACCCGTCGGCCCCGCCGCGGCTGGATCCACTCCCAACACACGTACCCACGTCGTTTCAACGCTTCCGAGTTCTGAATTCATGTCTGCTAGTTTAGGTCCAAGAACTTCTCAATCCAACTAACAATTTCCATTTGATGTTGATGATGCTGCTGCGGCCAAAAAAATTGGCCACCCAGTTTGTCTGGATGGCCATCGAAGCAACTCAGATTTTAATTCGCGCCTACCGCCGCCTGAATCTCCGACTCGTCGATGTCGAAATTTGCGTACACATGCTGCACGTCATCATGCTCTTCCAACGCTTCCACCAGTCGCAGCATTTGCGTTGCCTGTTGGCCGGTTAGCTTGATGTAATTCTGCGGCACCATTCCCACTTCCGCCGAAGCTGGCGTGATTCCTGCTTTTGTCAGCGCTTCTTTTACCGCTTCCAGCGATTCCGCCGGCGTTACCACATACCAACTCGATCCATCATCCTTCAGATCTTCCGCGCCCGCTTCCAGCACCAGGTCCAACAGTTTCTCCTCCGAAGCCGCTTCCTTAGGAATGCTGATCTCGCCCTTGCGATGAAACATCCAGCCCACCGCTCCAGCTTCGGCCATGTTGCCACCGTTCTTGCTCATCAAGTGACGAAACTCTCCCACAATCCGGTTGCGATTCGTGGTCACCACCTGGATCAGCAAGCCCACGCCGCCCGGGCCATACCCTTCGAACGTCGCTTCTTCATACTGCTCGCCTTCCAGTTGTCCCGTGCCCCGCAGAATGGCCCGCTCAATGTTGTCGTTGGGCATATTCTCATTTTTGCCCGCCAGAATCGCGGTTCGCAAACGCGGATTGGAGTTAGGGTCGCCGCCGCCGATGCGCGCAGCGATGGTTATTTCTCGAATCACTCGTGTGAAGACCCGGCCCCGCTTGGCGTCGGTCGCAGCCTTCTTGTGCTTGATTGTTGCCCACTTTGAATGACCAGACATGACAAATCCTCTTTATCGCTCGTGACTGCCAGCCTGGCAGTCATCTCAATTTTGTTTAATTTCCCTTGCCGCAGCCAAGGAATGGCTCGTGGCATTCTACCCGCATTGCGAGGATACCGCTGCAGAGTCTTCGGTAAACCCGCTAAAGTCCGAGGCGATTGCCTCAACCTTTACCGGAACCCAAGCATTCTAGCACACTTAGACGAGCTTCGAAAACGTGTATACTCTTCCAGAACTTCATTTAACCGCGCTTTTGCGCTGTTTATGCCTTCCCAACCCCACCATTTCTTCACGGTGACTAGTGCCTGAGCGACGCTACCGCATCCTTGTCGTCCCTACCCATCCTGTCCAATACGCTTCTGCCAACTTTCGCGAAATGGCTCGTCACCCCCGGCTCGATGTCCAAGTGGCATATTGCAGTCTGAGCGGTGCCGAGCCGGCCCACGACCCGGAATTTGGCACTGTTGTTCAGTGGGATGTTCCTCTCCTCGACGGTTATCCGTGGATAGAAGTTCCCAATCGTGGCAACGGCAGCGAGTCGTTTTGGGGCCTCCGTAATCCAGATCTCTGGAGGCTGATTCGCTCCGGGAATTTTGACGCCTTGCTCTGTTTGACGAGTTATCGTCGCGCCAGCTTCTGGATTTGCTTCTTCGCCGCTCGCAGCCGCGGCATTCCTTTTCTCTTCGGCACCGATGCTGCCAGCTTCGAACCGCGCGAGCCCAGTGCCTTGAAACGTTTCCTTAAGCGTCTTGTTTGGCCGCGAATTTTCCGCCTCGCTGATCAGGTCATCGTGGTCTCTACCCCGGGCCGCGAAATGATGCAGTCTCTTGGCATTCCATCCGAGCGCATCGCGCTGCTTCCCAACGTCGTCGACAATCAATGGTGGCGCTCCGCTTCCGATAACGTCGACCGCGCCGCGATCCGTGCTTCCTGGAACATCGGAGTCGATGCACACGTCATCGCTTTTTGCGCAAAGCTACAAGAGTGGAAGCGCCCTGCCCATCTCCTGCGGGCCTTCGCGCAAGCTCAAGTGCGGAATTCATTTCTCGTCATTGCTGGTGAGGGGCCATTAAAGGCAAATCTCGAAGCGGAAGCGAAACAACTGGACGTGAGCGACCGCGTTCGTTTCCTCGGGTTTGTGAACCAAAGTCACTTACCAGCTGTTTACACCGCCTCCGACCTAATGGTTCTGCCCTCCGAATACGAACCATTTGCCATGGTGGTCAATGAAGCCATGCTCTGCGGTTGCCCCGTCGTCGTGAGTGACCACGTTGGTTCGGCGCGCGACTTGGTCGCTCCCGTCGCCCCCGATTTTATTTATCCTTACGGAAATGTCGCTGCCCTCGCTTCTACTTTGCAACACGCCTTCGCTGATCCTGCCCGCCTGCAATCGCTTCGCGCCGCTGCTCGCTCCCGCATGCAGACTTGGTCTCCTAAAGACAATGTATCCGCCATGGTCAATGCCATCGATCGCGCCCACGCTTTGCGCCAGGATCCACACGCTAATCCCATCGAACGCTCTGCCGCCAACAAAACTCAGCCCGCCAGTTCGCGGCCGGCTCCAAAATGAAGCTCCTGATCTACTCTCATTTTTTCGCTCCTGGCGTGGGCGGGGTTGAAACCATCGTCCGATCGCTCGCCGATGGCCTGGCTCAGTTGCGCTCGCCATCCGGGTCCCGAGAGTGCGATGTAACGCTGATAACCGAAACTCCTGCAGGAAATTTTCGCGACGATGTCTTGCCTTACCCGATTATTCGTCAACCTTCTT
>DASXBH010000488.1:0-28609 GCA_036491775.1 Candidatus Acidiferrum sp. | reverse complement strand
TTCATCACCCGGATTGCAGAGCAGCCGGAAGACGAACGAGTAGCCCTCACTGGTGCTGGTGGTCATACAAATGGATTCGAGATCGACTCTTGTATCGTGGTCCTGCGCGTAATATTGCGCGACGGCTTGGCGCGCGGAGAGCAATCCCTTAGCTTGCGGGTCGTAATCAAGCATTTGCGGCGACTGAAATGCTTTGATAATTGCGGCTTGATCGTACACAAATCCGCAGCGCGTGGGATTTGAGCTTGTCAGATCAAGCAGGTGCGTCCCGGAAGAACGAAGATGATCCACGACCTGCGTCAACCGATTGGGAGTCAATTTCCAACTGGTCCGGTGCGAGAACATGAGTGAAAACGACGATAGCACACGGCGCGCGGCCCAAAGAAATCGGTGAGACAGGGAAATACCGGTGTGAAGAGAGCGAATGAAGCTCAGCTACTTGCGGTGCGGGAGTTCGCTTCCTCTCGTGGAAAAGACACGCCCGCAAGAAGTGCCTTGATTCGTTCCTTGGCAACTGGAACTGCGCGCCGCGCAATTTCAGAAAGCTGATCGGAATGGTCGAACGATTGTCCGCCAACCGTGACCAGGTAACTGCGATCCGGCGTTCGTCCATAGAGCAGTTGCGCGAGGGCGAGTAGGCCGCTTGGGCTGCAGGTGTGGGTCATGCCGCTATCGGTCGCGGAGGAATCCGGAGAAACGGGCTGGGCGCGCACTTCTCCGGGCGCTACTGCCACCGACGCGTCGACGAAGATAGCCAGGTCCGCCCTGCTAATCGCTTCGGCGAGTTCCGGTGTCCACTGCTGTTGCGAATAAATTTCTGTGTCTGGATCGCAAATCCCTACTGCCAGCGAATGAGCGATCTGGAGACCAACTCCATCGTCTCCCCGCAAGGGGTTACCGCAGGTCAGAATGAGAGCGCGGATCATGGGGTACGCGCGATTTCGTCCAATAGTGCGCCATCGGAAGCGCGCAATTCAATCTGCAACGGCATTTCGCCATACGCATGCGTCGAGCAACTGAGACACGGGTCGAATGCGCGAATGACCGCCTCGACGCGATTGAGCATACCTTCGGTAAGCTTTTCTCTGCGAACAAACTGGCGTGCCGCCTGCAGAATGCCGCGATTCATCGCCAGATTGTTGTGCCCGGTGGCGATAATCAGATTTGCCCAGATGACCAGGCCCTGCTCGTCCACGCGATAATGATGAATCAGCGTGCCGCGTGGGGCCTCGGAAGCGCCAACTCCCTCCAAATTGTTCAGAGAGGCCGTCGAACGAACGTGCGTGCTGAGAATATCCGGCTCGTTCAGGAATTCCTCGATGTGCTCGATGCAAAACAGAATTTCGATGAGCCTCGCATAGTGATAGTGAAACGAACTCAGCACGGCATTGCGTTCCAGTGAGCGGAACTCTACCCATTCCTGCTGCGCTAGAGGCGTACCGCAATGATCGACAAGGTTGAGCCGGGCCAGCGGCCCTACGCGATACATCCCTTCGGGATAGCCCATCGGCTTGTAGTAAGGAAACTTTGTGAACGTATAGGGCTCAACGGCTTCGCCTAGGAATTCGGGGTAATTCGCGGGATCGAGATTGTCTGCCACGATATTTCCCAGCGAATCCGTGAAGCGGATTTTGCCATCATAGTACCCGACGCGCTCGTCCGGGGTAACTAGTCCCATGAACAGGCTTGGAAAATTCGCGAAGGTGCGAATCTCTTCGCGGTAATTCTCCAGGTTCTGCTTGAACCAGTGCAGTGATTTAAGGGTGACTTCCAACACCTCGGGGATCCACGAAAGAATCAGATCACGCTTTTCCTGGGTCAAGGGTGCATTCACGCCACCGGGCACGACCCAACCAGGGTGAATACGCTTGCCTGCAAGAGTCTCGATTACGCGTTGCCCGAATTTACGAAGTTGAACTCCACCACGTCCCAGCTCCGGCTTCGATTTCATTACTCCAAAAATGTTGCGGTCTTTCGGGTCCGAATCCATGCCCAACAACAAGTCTGGAGAAGAAAGGTAAAAAAAGCTGAGGGCATGTGACTGAATAATCTGCGCGAGATTCAGGATGCGCCGAAGTTTCGCGGCAGTTGGAGGCACGCGCACCGCCAGAAGCGCATCGCAGGCCTTGGCTGCTGCCAGAAGATGGCTTACCGGGCAGATCCCACATGTCCGTTCCATGATGTAAGGCATCTCGTAAAACGGTCGGCCCTCACAAAACTTTTCGAACCCGCGGAATTGCGTCACGTGGAAATAGGCAGCTGACACTTCGCCTTGATTGTCGGTCTGCAGGGTGATTTTGGCGTGCCCTTCGATTCGAGTGACGGGGTCAATTGTGATCGTTTTTCCCATGGTCCTTCCCTAGGCTCCAAAGCGCGACAACGCCGCAATGTCTGGAACGCGGCCAGCCAGCAATTCGGTCAGAATCGTATAAATGGTGTCCGCCGACGGAGGACAGCCGGGCACACAGATGTCTACCGGCACAACTTCGTGGATAGGCCGCACCCGTGCGAGTAGAGCGGGCACGCGGGTCGTGGGTCGCTGTTGCTGTAGAGTGGCATTCTCCAGGTACGCGCGGTCAAAGAGAGAATCGACAGAGAAGGGGTTGCGCATCGCCGGCACATTCCCAGTCACGGCGCAATCTCCGAGCGATATCAAGGTTTGAACGCGAGAGCGCACCAGTTTAATTTTGTGTTCGTCATCTTCATTGCTGACCGAGCCTTCCACCAGGGCAATATCCACATGGGAAGGCAAAACTTTGAGGTCGACCAAAGGTGAATACACCAGATCGAAATGGGCGCTCAGTTCGATCAGCCGTTCATCCAAGTCCAGGAAGGACATGTGGCAACCGGAACAGCCATCTAACCAGATTGTCGCCACCGTGGGTTTACTCATGCTGGCCCTCACGCATTACATTCAGATAAGGAAGAAAATCGCGTTTCTTTTGGATCTGCATACCAACCTTACTTTTTTCGAAAAGTGCGCCGGTGGGGCAGACTTGCACGCATTTACCACAACTGGTGCAGGTGTCGGAAGTGCCCCAGGGCTGTTCAAGATCGGTGATTAACCGCGATTCCACGCCACGACCAAGCACATCCCACGTGTGCGCGCCTTCAATTTCGCTGCAGACGCGAATGCACCGCGTGCATACGATGCAACGGTTATGGTCCATGGTGAATCGTTCATGCGAGGTGTCTACGGCCAGGCGCGGATACCGATAGGGCAGGCGGACTTGCGTGACGCCCAGTTCGCTGGCCATAGTTTGCAGTTCGCACATACCGTTCGACACGCACACGGAACAGACGTGATTGCGCTCGGCGAAGAGCAGCTCGAGAGTGAGGCGGCGATACTTCTTCAAACGTGGCGATTCGGTGGTTACGTCCATGCCTTCCTCGACGAGCGTCACGCACGCGGGAAACAGCCGGGGCGAACCTTTCAATTCGACCAGGCAAAGACGGCACGCACCGGCTTCGGAGAGTCCATCCAGGTGGCACAGTGTGGGAATGTTGACGCCATGCTCGCGAGCAGCATCGAGAATGGTTTGGTCGGCGCGGGCGCTGATGTCAGTACCATTGATGACCAGTGTTTTGACGGCCGGTGCGGGATTCATGCCAGCACCTCTACATCGGAACGACATGGGCAGACGCCTGCGCAGCATCGTTTTTCTTCGATGTGTTCGAGGTATTCGTGGCGAAAGTACCGCAACGTGCTCAGTACCGGATTCGGCGCGCTCTGCCCGAGTCCACACAAACTGGTGTTAGCCACCATTTCGCAGAGTTCTTCCAAAAGCTCCAAATCGTGAAGCGTGGCGGTGCCCTTGGTCATGCGCGTAAGTAGCTCGTACATCTGCGCGGTACCGGCACGGCACGGAATACATTTACCGCAAGATTCGGACATGCAGAACTCCATGAAGTAGTGCGCCACGTTCACCATGCAGGCGCCGTCGTCCATCACGATCATTCCGCCGGAGCCCATGATGGAGCCAACTTCCTTCAAAGATTCATAGTCGACTGGTAAGTCCAGAAACTGTTCAGGAATGCAGCCGCCAGAGGGCCCGCCGGTCTGCACTGCTTTGAATTTGCGACCGTCCGGGACGCCACCGCCAATCTCGAAAATGATCTGGCGCAGCGTCATGCCCATGGGTACTTCAATCAGGCCGACATTCTGGACTTTCCCGGTGAGCGCAAAGACTTTGGTGCCTTTACTCTTCTTTGTTCCGATTGAAGCGTACCAATCGCCGCCATTGCGCAGAATCGCAGGGATGCTGGCGTAGGTTTCCACGTTATTAATTAAGGTGGGCTTGCCCCAGAGGCCCGACTGCGCAGGATAAGGAGGGCGAGGGCGTGGTGTGCCGCGTCCTCCTTCAATCGACGCGATTAGCGCAGTTTCTTCGCCGCAAACAAAGGCGCCGCCGCCGATACGTACTTCCAGGTCGAAATCAAACTTCGTATTGCAAATCTGACTGCCCAGAAAGCCCAGACGTCGCGCATCGCGAATGGCGAGTTGCAGTCGTTTCACGGCCAAGGGATATTCGGCCCGCACATAGATGTATCCCCGATTAGCTCCCACCGCATACGCCGCAATGATCATGCCTTCGATGACTCGATGTGGGTCGCTTTCCAAGACGCTGCGATCCATGAACGCGCCGGGGTCACCTTCGTCGGCATTGCAGATAACGTATTTTGACGTTGCTCCGGTCTTTGCAACGGTGCTCCATTTGAGCCCAGTGGGATAGCCCGCACCCCCGCGTCCGCGTAAGCCGCTCTTCGAAACTTCCTGCACGATCTCAGCGGGAGTTTTCTCGGCCATAGTTCGAACCAGAGCGAGATACCCGTCTGCCGCGATATATTCCTCAATTTTTTGCGGATCAATCTTTCCCGAATTCTCGAGGACCACATTTGTCTGGCGTTCGAAGAAAGGCTGCTGACGCGAACAAACTAGATGTTCCACCGGAGAACCGTCGAGGCTCTTTACAATTTCCGGCGCATCCGCTGGAACAACTTTCTTATAAAGAATTGCGCCCGGCTCGTTCGCTACCAGCGGACCTTGCGAGCAAAGACCCATACATCCGGTACTGCGAACACGGCACGCGGTGCCGGTCTTTTTAACTTCTTCTTCCAAGGCGCTTTTCAGCTTGTCGCCATGCAGCGAGAGACAACCTGCGGCGAGACAGACATTTAATTCACGGGGAACGTTCTGGCGATTTTCGCGCACGCCGCTAGCGATTAGTTCCAGCTCCTCAATGGTCATGAAGCTTTCCACCCTTCCAACTTTTCGCGAAGAATCTTTCCATCCACGGCTCCCACAGTTTCCCCGTCAAACACTGCCGCCGGAGCCAGGCTGCAGGAACCGATGCAGCGAGCCGTTAGTAGCGATACTTGACCATCGGGTGAGGTATCGCCGGCGGATGCGCCCACAACGCCTTCGGCTTCGGTAAGCAAAGCGCCGGCGCCCTTGATGTAACAGGCCGTACCCATACAGATCATGCAGGTGTGTGCTCCAGGTGGCTTCAGCGTGAAGTAGTGATAGAAAGTTGCAACGCCGTAGGCTTGGCTTAGTGGCACATGAAGCGAATCAGCCACGAATCGCAATGCGGGCTTATCCAAATACCCGAAAGATTCTTGAACGGTGTGCAGCGTCTCGATAAGCGCGTCGCGAGCAAAGTCATGACGTCTCATGGTCCCATTGACGATACGCCAGCGTTTATCTTCTGAAGGTAGTGCAGGTTTTTTGGTGAGTGTAGGCATCTTTGGGGTCCTGTCGCGCCTCGGCGAGCGCCACCATCTACCGTGTCATAGCAAGTCACCTTCAGCTATGACGTAGCTCACAGGGGCACAGTGCTTTACGAGAAAACAATGGATGCTCGTGAGTGATAAAAGTCATAAAGGACTAAAGAAGTCTTGTATGAAACTGAAAACAGGTGAGCTGCGGAGATTTACCCACGCGTAGATGAAAATCACATCGATCAGTGTGTGCAATCACTCACTAGTCGTACCAAAGTCTCCCAATGCTATTTCTTTTTGGAACTAACCGCGCCATTTTTCAACTACATCGCATTCATCGAACAACTGTTCGAATTGGCACTTCGCATGCCCTACTTCCGCTAAAGCGGACAATCGGTCGGGAGAAACTGTCCCAAGGAACTTGGTAGCCGCAGTATGACCTTTGGTCGGTTGTGGATCAGGGTGACTTGGAAAGTTAGTGCCGTGTTCGATTTCCGCGATTTCTTCAGCGCTCAAGCAACCAAGGCTCCAATTTGATGGAGGCTCCAATCGTGCGTGATGACAATTCTCTTCCAATTCCGACGTGGGTTCGTAGTGGCGTAGACCGTCGCACTTTCTTGAAAGTAGTGGCGCAAGCAAGCGCCGCGATCGGATTGAGCAGCACACTCGCCGCGAAAGTCGCGGCCGCCGTCGAAAAAGGTACCAAACCGTCGGTCATCTGGCTGCACTTCCAGGAGTGTACCGGCTGTACTGAGTCGCTGCTTCGCACCTCCCACCCCGGGTTGGCCGACGTAATTCTCGATCTCATTTCCCTCGACTACCACGAGACACTCATGGCCGCGGCCGGCCATCAAGCCGAAGAAGTACTCGAAGCAGCTATCAAGAAGAATGCCGGTAAGTACGTGCTTGTCCTCGAAGGCGCGATTCCTACCAAAGAAAACGGGATTTACTGTCAGGTGGGCGGCAAAACCGCTATCGACATTGCCAAACACGCAGCAGCTTCTGCCGGAGCGATTGTAGCGATTGGCTCCTGCGCGTCGTGGGGCGGAATGCCATCAGCGGATCCTAACCCGACAGGCTCGACCGGCGTCGGCAAGATTTTGGAAGGGAAAACAGTTGTTACACTTCCGGGATGTCCGGCGAATCCTTACATTCTTCTCGGAACCTTGCTGCAATTCGTAGCGCTCGGGAAGTTACCGGAACTGGATGAACTTGGCCGCCCCAAGTTTGCCTATGGCCGCGTGATTCACGAACATTGCCCACGACGCGCACATTTTGACGCTGGCCGGTTTGCCGAGGAATTTGGCGATGAGGGGCATCGACTCGGTTATTGCCTCTATAAACTGGGATGCAAAGGCCCCTCGACGCACGCGAGCTGTTCCGTACTGCACTTCTGTGAAGTTGTAGACGCGTGGCCTATCGGTCTTGGTCACCCGTGTTTTGGCTGTACAGAAGAATCCGTGGCCTTCCGTGTACCGATGCTGAAGCCCGCCGAAATCGTTCGGCCCACACCACCCGCGACCTACGCTCCAGTTACTGCTCCTCAGGGATTCATCAGTCCAGTCGCCACGGGAATCGGCGGCCTCATCGGCGGCGCGATCGTCGGCGCGGGCTGGTTAGCCTCGCGCAAGCTGAGCGACAAGGTTGAAACCGAAACACCCACACCTCCTAATCGCAAGGAAAACTCCGGACCTTCGGGGAAGGAGTAAGTCATGGACGTAAATCGCAGAGATGCGTTGAAGGCGCTGTTCGGGGGTTCTGCGTTTGCGGCCATTGCGTCCACCGCGGTTCCGGTGGCCAAGGCTAGCGAGAAGGCCGTCGAACCCGAAGTCGACGCAGTGGGATTGCTGTATGACGCTACGAAGTGCATCGGGTGTCGCGCGTGCATGCCCGCCTGTCAAAACGCGAACGGGCTGAAGCCCGATACTGGCGGTTCCGGCGGCTTGTACCAACAACCCGACACCCTGAACTCCCACACCAAAAATCTGATTAAGTTGTACGTAGCGGACGACGGCCATGAGCGCTCCTTCATCAAGCAGCAGTGCATGCACTGCGTTGATCCCGCTTGCGTTTCTGGTTGTCCCATGAAGGCGCTGCACAAGGAAGGATTGGGTGTGGTGGCCTGGACTTCTTATCTGTGCATCGGTTGCCGCTACTGCCAGGTCGCTTGCCCCTTCAATATTCCCAAGTTCGAATGGGACAAGGTCAATCCAAAGATTGTGAAGTGCGAACTGTGCGACCACTTGGTAGGCAAAACGCAGTCCGAGCCGGCCTGCACCAAAGTTTGCCCTACTCACGCGGTCGTCTATGGCAAGCGCACGGACTTGCTCGCGGAAGCTCATCGCCGCATCAAGGCACAACCGGGTTTCTATTTTGAGGATCGTGTCTACGGCGAATTCGAAGCTGGCGGAACGCAATGTCTGGTGCTCTCTCACGTCGATTTCACCAAAGTGGGCCTGCCGAAGCTGGACAACGAATCCGCGCCAGCGCAAGTCCGCAAGGTCAGCGACTTCATCTATCAAGGCTTTTTGACACCGCTAGTGGTTTACGGCGGTGTAGCAGCTCTCATGCGCAGCCGTTGGAAGGGTCACCTGTCGGAACACGAGCATGAGGGGCACGAACAAACCGGGGCGGAGGTCAAAAAAGTATGACCGCACATTGGCAAAAGTGCATTCGGTTGAAGGAGCCACTGCTGACCAAGCCCTTTCTGCTGTTCGCAGGCCTTGCAGCACTCTCCTTCTTACTGGCCCTATATCGGGAACTAACCGGGCTCGGGTACGTTACGGGACTAAACGACGGCTACTCTTGGGGCCTGTTCAAAAACTGGAATGTAACAACTCTTACGGCCTTGGGCTCCGGTGGTTACGCCGTGGCGGTCTTCGCCTGGATTTTCAACGTAAAGCAATTTCATAAAATTCTGCGCACCGCAGTGCTGACCAGTCTGGTGGGGTATGGCACCGGAATGTTGGCACTGGGTATCGATGTAGGCCGCCCTTGGAACTTCGTCTGGATCGCCAACCCGCTCACCTGGAACCAGCACTCCGTGCTGTTGGAAGTTGCTGTTTGCATGACCGCGTACTTCATGCTCGCTCTCGACGTGGAAAACATGCCGCCCTTCCTTGAGCGCATGTACCGCAGCGGTGATCCCAAGAAAAAAGAATGGGCCATGAAGATTTTCAACTTCATGCACAAAACATTTCCGTTCGGCATCGCCTTGGCCTTCATTCTGCCCTCGATGCACCAGGCCTCGCTTGGGCAACTCATGTATCTGGCCGGCTCTCGTGTTCACCCTCTGTGGCAGACCGCGCTGCTGCCTCTTCTGTACTTGTTGATGGCCTACATTCTGGGCTTCTCGTGCGTCTTGTTGGTGCTGATGTTGAGCAGCCTAACCTGGGACTTGGGTTGGGACCAGGAGATACTCGGTCGCTTGGCGGTCATCATGTCCTGGATGGTTGTGCTTTGGACGATTGTTCGCTTTGCCGACATCGGCCGCCGCGGCGCGCTGGGCCTGATCCTTACTTTCGATCGCTACAGCCTGGTATTCCTCGCGGAAACCCTTCTCTTGTTTGCGCCTGCCTTGTTGATGTTGCTGAAGCCAATCCGGACAAGGCCGAGTGTACTGTTCCAATTGTGTTTGCTAGTGGCCATTGGCGGATCACTTTACCGCTTCACCCCGACAACTCTGGCGTTCTTCCCCTTGGGGGATTATCGCTATTTTCCTTCAGTCGCGGAAATTCTCATGAGCGTAGGCTTCACATCGCTCGGAGTCGCTGTCTTTTTGTACGCCGTAAAGAAGTACGCGATTTTGCCGGCTTCGGCCAACAAAGTCGCCGCAGAGACGGCCTTGCAGCCGTTCGATACTCTCTAGTGGGAGCGCGCGATGAGCAATCGCATCACGATTGATCCAATTACCCGAATCGAAGGCCATCTGCGAATTGATGTGCAGGTCGACGGCGGAAAAGTGAATGACTCCTGGGCCTCCGGCACGATGTTCCGAGGCGTCGAGGCCATCCTTCAGGGACGCGACCCCCGCGAAGCGTGGCTCTTCGCGCAGCGTTTCTGCGGAGTCTGCACCACGGTGCATGGAATTGCTTCAGTGCGCGCAGTAGAAAATGCTGCTGGCATTCAAGTGCCGCCCAATGCGCAGTACATCCGCAACCTCATCCTTATCGCCCACGCGCTTCAAGACCACATCGTGCACTTCTATCATCTGTGCGCGCTCGATTGGGTAGATGTTGTTTCCGCTCTGAAAGCCGACCCGTCGAAGACCGCGGCGCTCGCAAGCAGTTTGTCAACTTGGCCGCGTAACGGGTACCAGGATTTCAAGCAAGTACAGGATCGAGTAAAGGGCTTCGTGGAAAATGGCCAACTCGGTATTTTCGCGAATGGCTACTGGGGCCATCCCGCGATGCGCCTCTCGCCGGAAGTGAATCTACTGGCTGTTGCTCACTATCTGCAGGCTCTGGAATATCAGCGTCTAGCAAATCAAATCGTTGCGATACTGGGATCGAAGACTCCCAACATTCAGAACCTGGCAGTTGGCGGCGTGGCCAACGCGATTAACCTTGATAACCAAGCCACCCTGAACATGGAGAAGCTCTACACCATCAAGAGCCTATTCGACGACCTCATCACCTTCGTGCAGAAAGTTTACTTCGTCGACGCCTGCGCGGTTGCCGCGATGTATCCCGACTGGTTTGAGTTCGGCGCCGGCGTTACCAATTATCTGGCCGTCCCGGACCTCCCCTTGGATAGCGCCATGACGCAGTTCGATCTGCCCGGCGGCATCATCTTCGATGGCAAGTTGAGCGGAGTCTATCCCATCAAGAGCCACACCGATCCCCGCTTGGTGAACGGCGTGACAGAAAATGTCTCGCATGCATGGTACGAAGGCGAAAAGACCCTGCATCCTTGGAAAGGTGAAACCAATCCTCACTACACCGGTTTCCACGACGACGGTAAATATACCTGGGTTAAGTCCCCGCGCTTCGAAGGCAAGCCGATGCAGGTTGGCCCACTCGCACAAGTCTTGGTCGGTTACGCGCAAGGTCACAAGCTCACGCAAAAATGGGCTGGCGAGGCTATCAACACCGTCTCCGCGGTCTCCAAGAAGCAGGTTACCCCGGTAATGTTGCAGTCTACACTCGGCCGAATCGCGGCTCGTGCGATCCGTGCGGCTATGTTGACCGAACTTGCCGATAAGCACTGGAACCTGCTAGTGAAGAACATCGCTTCGGGTGACGCCAAGATTTATGTGAAGCCGCAATTTGGTGACAAGGAACTGCACGGTGTCGGATTCCACGAAGCGCCACGCGGAACGTTGTCACACTGGGTGGTTATCAAGGACGGTCAAATCGCGAATTATCAGGCTGTTGTTCCTACCACTTGGAACGCTGGTCCGCGCGATGAACATGGCTCCCACGGTCCGTACGAAGCGTCGCTACTTGGCAATCCAGTTGCCGATGCGCAGCGGCCGCTTGAGGTCCTTCGCACGATTCACTCTTTCGACCCGTGCCTGGCTTGCGCCATCCACACTTTTGATCCGGAAGGAAAAGAAGTCATCGGCCTGTCGTAAACGAGGGAACCATGAACGAAACCGCTCACACTTCGCCGGTTAGAGTTGGCGACAAGATCATCGACACCGAACACGACCTGCAGATGCAGATGCTGGATTCTCTTTGCCAAACGCTGCAAAAGGGCGGCGACTTTGCTCCCGCGAAATATGTGTTGGAGCAATTCATTGAATTTTCCGATATGCATTTCCTCTCCGAGCAGTTAGTGATGCGTCTTCACAGTTATCCCGGTTACGAGCCCCATCTGGAAGAACACACTCGCCTTATGAAAAAGGTCCGAGACATTCGTGAAAATGTTTTCCGCGGCGAGAAGCAACCCAGCCTGCAACTTATCGAAGAGCTTCGCGAATGGCTGCTGACTCACATCGCCACGGAAGACTCGGCTTTTGGCGATTACTTGCACACCAAGGAAGGCAAGCAGTGAACCGAATTTGTCGTATCGGCGTTCTCGGCGTTGGCAACGTTCTGATGGGCGACGATGGTATTGGGCCCTTTGTGGTCAAAATGTTGGAGGCGCGTTTCGATTTTCCTCGCCATGTTGCGCTCGAGGATCTCGGAACGCCAGGTCTCGGCATCACGCCCTTCTTCTCCGATTTCGACGCCATCATTCTCATCGATGCGGTCAGCGCCACCGGCCAGCCTGGAGACGTGAAGCTCTACCGCAAAGACGAACTCATTCAACTGCGCATTCAACCTCGCGTCAGTCCTCACGATCCTGCGTTGGTTGAGGCGCTGCTCTTCTCGGAGCTAAGCGGGAGCTGTCCGTCAGAAGTCTTGCTCGTTGGGGTTGTGCCAGAAAGTTCGGAACTTAGTTGCAGCCTAAGTGCGAAAGTGCGCCAGGCTGTGGAACCCGCCATGGAGGCGGTGCTCGAAGAACTTCGTCGCCTCGGAATCGAACCTCTACCACGCACTAAGCCCGCCGTTCCATCCATCTGGTGGGAAGTTCCAGCATCCTCTGACACGCTCACGGGGGAACAGTATGTGCCTTGCGATACCAGGTAAAATCACTCACATCACGGAATCCGACGGCATTCGTTCTGGCCGCATCTTGTTTGGCGGCATCGCGCGCCAAAGTTGCTTGGACTTTGTCCCTGAAGCGAAGATAGGCGACTACGTGCTCGTCCACGTAGGCTTCGCCATCAGTGTCGTCGATAAAGAAGACGCCGAGCGCACCTATGCTCTGCTCGAAAGCATGGGCGTACTTTCCGAAGAGCTGGCTGTCGATCCAGCAGGTCCAGCAGACCTATGAAATACCTGGACGAATATCGCGACGCAAAGATAGCTCACGGAATTGCTGCCGAAATACGCCGTCGTTCCACGCGACCTTGGGTGTTGATGGAAATTTGCGGCGGCCAAACACATACCCTAATGCGCTACGGCATTGATGATCTTTTGGGTGACAGCGTGCAACTGGTGCATGGCCCAGGCTGTCCAGTCTGCGTCACTCCGATCGAGACCATCGATCGCGCTATTGCACTGGCGCGGATGCCAGACGTCACGCTCGTTTCCTATGGCGACATGTTGCGCGTGCCTGGCTCCGATACCGACCTGTTCCATGTGAAAGCCGAAGGAGGAGACGTTCGCGTTGTATATTCGCCGACCGATGCGGTCCAATTGGCTCGCTCGCGTCCCGACCGCAACGTGGTGTTCTTCGCCATTGGATTTGAGACAACCGCTCCGGCCCACGCTATGGCTGTGCTGCAAGCGGAGAAACTCGGTCTGCGCAATTTCAGTCTCCTGGTCTCACACGTCCTGGTGCCGCCGGCGATTCGCACCCTTCTAAGTTCACCGAAAAACCGCGTTCAGGGTTTTATTGCTCCGGGACATGTCTGCGCTGTCGTGGGTTGTAAGGATTACGAGCAGCTTGTAAACGAATTCAAAGTGCCGATCGTTGTCGGAGGATTCGAACCCCTCGACCTGCTCGAAGCTATCCGGATGTTGGTCGCGCAGCTCGAAGAGGGGCGAATCGAACTGGAAAATCAGTACTCGCGCTCGGTGCAATATGAAGGCAATCGCCCGGCGCAAGAGGCCGTGGCTCGTGTGTTCGAAATTACCAATCGCAAATGGCGTGGTATCGGTCCGATCCCGGTCAGTGGATTGTGCCTGAAAGAGGCTTACGCGCCATTTGATGCCGAACGCCGGTTTGATCTGGAAATGATCCGTGCTGAAGAACCCTCGGAATGCATCAGCGCGGAAGTCTTGCTTGGATTGAAGAAGCCTACAGAATGCCCGGCCTTCGGGACGCGCTGCACGCAAGAGCGTCCTCTAGGCGCGCCCATGGTTTCTTCGGAAGGTGCTTGTGCCGCCTATTATCAATACAGACGCCACCTCGTTACTCTCTGAATCGTCGACGCCGAACCTTTCGACCGAGGCGCCGGGTTTTGCCTGCCCTCTCCCTCTTCCTGCCGGCGACCGTATTTTGCTCGGTCATGGCAGTGGCGGTAAATTGAGCGCTGAACTCGTAAAGCAAATTTTTCTACCGGCGCTTGGCAATCCGGTTCTGAACCGTCTCGAGGACCAGGCGATCGTTCACCTGAAAGACTCGCGCCTGGCGATCACCACGGATTCCTTCGTCGTCAAGCCGCTCTTTTTTAAAGGCGGCGATATCGGTTCGCTCGCGGTTCACGGAACAATTAACGATCTTGCCATGGGCGGTGCGAAGCCCCTCTGGTTGACTGCGGCCTTCATTTTGGAAGAGGGCCTGCCTATCGAAACGGTTCGTCGCATTGCCTTTTCGATGCAACAGGCTGCCGCCGATGCCGGCGTTCCCATCATTACCGGAGATACCAAGGTCGTTGAGAAGGGAAGCGCCGACGGCGTTTTCATCAACACTACTGGAATCGGTTTAGTGCCCGAAGGCCTTTTTCTTTCCGCGGAACAAGCGCGACCGGGAGACGCCATTCTGGTGAGCGGCATGCTGGGAGATCACGGTATCGCCATCCTAGCCGAGCGCGAAGGACTACAGTTCGAGACTGAAATCCAGAGCGATTCTGCTGCACTGCACACGCTTGTAGCCAGGCTGCTGGAGGCCGCGCGGGAAGTACGCTGCATGCGCGATCCCACGCGCGGCGGACTCTCCAGCACGCTGAATGAGATTGCGGCCAGTTCTCATGTCGGAGTGGAACTGGAAGAGGGGTGTCTCCCGATCCGTGAGGACGTGCGTGGCGCCTGTGAAATGCTTGGCCTCGATCCCTTGTATGTCGCCAACGAAGGCAAACTCGTCGCCATCGTATCGCCGGGGTACGCGGATTTGGCGTTGCAGGCGCTGCGCGGTCACCCCCTCGGAAAAGATGCCCGCATCATAGGTCGGGTCACCGCTGAGCACCCGAAAATGGTAGTGCTGCGCACGGCTCTAGGCACGACCCGCATTGTGGACATGCTCGCAGGCGACCAACTGCCGAGAATCTGTTAGGCCTGTTAGGAAGGACCGCGCTTTGCACGAGATTGGTATCGCATCCTCGATTTTGTCCTGCGTCGAAGCGGAAGCTCGGCGCCGCACGGAGGTCGCGATTTGCGCTGTTGGCGTTCGCATTGGGGAACTCTCGGCTATCGATAAAGATGCGCTGGCCTTCGCTTTTGAAGCATTGACGCGGAACACTCCGCTGGATAAGGTGCGGATCGAAATCGAGTGGGTGCCGCGGCGCCAGAAGTGTCTCAGTTGCAGCGAAGAATTCGCAGTAAAAGATCTCGACCTGAACTGTCCTAAATGCGGAGACTCCCGCACAACTTGCACCGGCGGCACGGAATTAGACATCGCGTATCTGGAAGTGGAGGAGCTATGCGTGAAATCGTAGAGAAAAAAGTGCTCAGCGAGAATGACCGTTTGGCGGCCATACTTCGCCACCGTTAGCGCGATGAAAACATTCTTTGCGTAAACTTCATCAGCTCTCCCGGCTCAGGCAAGACTGCTCTGCTCGAGAAAACTCTAGCCAGTTTCTCCAAAGATGCCTCGGTGGGGGTTCTTACCGGCGATCTACAAACTGACAACGATGCTCGCCGCTTGGCACGTTATGGCTTTCCGGTGCGTCAGATTGTTACTGGCGGTACGTGCCATCTCGATGCGCGCATGGTCGAAAAGCATCTTGATGAAATGGGATTTCGCGGACCCGGTCTGCTGCTGGTAGAGAACGTTGGCAATCTCGTTTGCCCGTCCAGCTACGACCTTGGCGAGGCGGCAAAGATTGTATTGCTGAGCGTTACCGAGGGCGAAGACAAGCCACTGAAATATTCTGGTATTTTCCACCGTTCTTCCCTGGTGCTTCTCACCAAAACCGACCTGCTCCCTCACGTCGATTTTGACCCGGCACTGGCGCTCGAGAATGCGCGAAAGATTCATCCCGAGATCGACTACATCGCGGTTTCTTCTCGCACTGGCGAAGGCTTCGTTCAATGGCTAGGCTGGCTCAATGCTCTCCACCAGCGGGTTCAGCAGGAAGCTGCCGCATCCGTAGCCTGAGCGGTTTACAATCGTTCTATGGCGTCAGACGCGTCGGGGAATGGTGTAGTTCGCAAATCCATCAATATCACCGGATTTGTGCAGGGCGTTGGCTTCCGTCCCTTCGTCTACCGTCTCGCCAATGAATGCAATTTGGTAGGGTGCATCGCGAATACGCCCGCTGGCGTTAGCATCGAAGTGCAAGGCCCCGCAGCCGCGGTCGAAAACTTCCTAACCCGTCTCCCACAAGAAGTTCCGCCGCTCGCTAAAATTATTTTGCTCACTCCCCGCGATGCGGAACCTCAAGCCGATACTAGTTTCCGTATTCTAGCAAGCCGTCTTGATCAGCCACCTGGCGCTCTTATTTCTCCCGACGCCGCCGTCTGCGAGGACTGTCTTCGCGAATTAATGAATCCGCGTGACCGGCGCTTCCGCTATCCTTTCATCAACTGCACAAATTGTGGTCCGCGCTTCACGATCATTCGCGACATTCCCTACGATCGCGCCCGCACTTCCATGGCTAGTTTTCGCATGTGCGCCGCATGCCAGGCCGAGTACGACGATCCTTCCAATCGACGCTTCCACGCACAACCGAATGCCTGCTGGGATTGTGGCCCGCAAGTGCGCCTGCTTTCTGCGGATGGCGAATGGCTGGATGTACCGGAGCCCGTCCGCGAAGCTGCCCGCCTAATTGAGCAGGGAAGCACCGTCGCTATAAAAGGCCTGGGTGGATTTCACCTCGCCTGTGACGCGAAAAGTGAAGTAGCTGTTGACCGTTTGCGTTCGCGCAAGCGACGCGTGGAGAAACCCTTCGCGGTGATGGTGCGCAGAATTGAGGATGCCGAGCGCCTGTGTATCGTTGAACCTGCTGCACGACGAGAGCTCTTGTCGGTGCAACGGCCGATCGTCTTACTCCCAAGACGTATGGAAGGCACCGTTGCAACGGGTGTCGCGCCTCGCAACCGATTTCTTGGAATTTTCCTGCCGTACACACCGCTACATCATCTTTTGTTGTCCAGCGGTAAGTTTGATGCCTTGGTCATGACTAGTGGCAATCTCAGCGAAGAGCCGATAGCCATTCGGAACGAAGAAGCGGTGCAGCGTTTGAACGGTATTGCCGACGCGTTTCTCGTTCACGATCGTGAAATCCTTCGCCGGTGTGACGATTCCGTAGTGCGCGCCGAAATGGGCTTGCCACAAAAATTGCGTCGTTCGCGCGGATTTGTGCCGGGTCCTGTTGCCATCGAACAGGAATCGCGGCCAATCCTCGCAGTTGGCGGTGAGCTCAAAAATACCGTTTGCGTCATTCGCGGAAGAGAAGCTTTTCTCAGCCAGCACGTGGGCGATTTGGAGAATTTGGAAAGCTACGGCTTCTTTCAGGAAGCTGTGGAACATCTTCAACGCATTTTGGAAGTGCAGCCAAAAATCGTTGCATATGACCTTCACCCAGATTATTTCTCCACCCGCTGGGCACTCGAAAGGCAAGATGTGCAACTCATTGGGGTTCAACACCACCACGCGCATGTGGCCGCGTGCATGGCAGAGAATCACTTGGATGGCAGAGTAATCGGCGTCACTTTGGACGGCACTGGTTACGGCACCGACGGCGCCATCTGGGGAGGGGAAGTATTGCTCGCCGACTATCTTAATTTTGAGCGTGCCGCGCACTTGAAATACTTTCCTTTGCCGGGTGGCGCTGCCGCGATTCATGAGCCGTGGCGAATTGCTCTTGGCCTGCTGTGCCGAGATTTTGGCGACCAGCTTCCCCTTGCCGAGTCGCTTCTTTCCGCCGATATCGAGCCGCGCAAACGAAGCGTCGTGCTGCAGATGATCGAGCGTAACGTGAACACGCCAATGACCTCGAGCTGCGGGCGTCTCTTCGACGCAGTTGCCGCGCTGATTGGAATTCGTTCAACGGTCAATTACGAAGCGCAAGCGGCGATAGAGTTGGAAATGGCCGCACGCGAGTCGGCCGACCAAGGTTCGTATGCCTTCGATTTGTTGCAGAAGGAATCCGGCTGGGAGATCAGCACGCGTAGCTTGTTCGAATCCATTCTTAAGGATATGCGAAATCAAGTGCACGCCAGGGATATGAGCCGCCGCTTCCACAATGGCCTGGCCGCAGTCTTTGCGGAAACTGCCGAAACTATTCGGGGTTCGTCTGCACTGAATCGCGTTTGTCTGAGTGGCGGCTGTTTTCAGAACGCACTTCTGTTTGAAGCTCTCCACGGATTACTGCGGCAGAAAGGGTTCGAGGTTTACTATCACTCCGAAGTTCCGACCGGGGATGGCGGCATTAGTCTCGGTCAAGCCCTGGTGGCTTCGCATCGCGCCCATCTGCAGGGTCTCGGCAACAGTTAACGCGTCCCGTATTTACGGCTCGCCGTGACCCCTTTTCCTTCTGTTACCGTGATCGTCTGGCCCGCTGCCACCGCTGTGAGCTTGTCTATCTGTCCGCTGGGCCAACGGATCTCGACTGAGTCTGCCTGATCGCGGCGCGCCAATCCAAACGTGAGCACCAACTCGCTGGACGACAGATAACTCGATCCGCTGCGTAGCATTTGTGTCTGCGGGTCACCGCCCGAAGTCAATCTCACGACAGCTCCAATTCCGTCGCGGTTAGACTTTGTCCCCACTAGTTTTACTCGCAGGCCGTTATTCGCTGAACTTCCAGCACTCAGTTCGTTCTGAAAAAGATATGCTGGTCCTCCATTTGTCGAGAGGAGCAAGTCCAGCCGCCCGTCATTATTGATGTCTGCATACGCGGCGCCTCGTCCCACCCTCGGCGAGTTAAACGCCGAGCCCAGGGTCTTCGTAACTTCCTTATATTCGCCTTTGCCCACATTGCGAAAAAGATGCGGTGGCATCGCATACTTCACGTTCGGTTGGACACGCTGAATGTCGCTGTCGATGTGCCCGTTCGCAATGAAAATGTCGGGCCAACCATCGAGATCGTAATCAAAGAAAAAACAGCCAAAGCCCAGTGTCAGCAGCGACGCGCGGCCCACTTCCGATCGTGGCGCTTCATCTACAAAGAGCCCTTTTCCTTCATTGTGGTACAGCGAAAGCATCTGGTTTGAAAAATTTGTGATCAGGATGCTGGTTGCGCCGGAATGGTCGTAATCAAACGCATCAACGCCCATGCCCGCGCGCGCCACACCGTCTTCGCTGAAGGCTACCCCGGCAACAACAGCTTTTTCCGTGAACGTACCATTTCCATTGTTGCGGTAAAGCTTGTTCGGTTGTGTGTCGTTGGAAAAAAGAAGATCTGGCCAGCCATCGCCGTCGTAATCGAGCACTGCAATTCCAAGAGTCTTCGAGGTCGGTTCGCTCAAACCAGACTTCTTGGTTGCGTCTTCAAACGTGCCGTTGCCACGGTTGTGCCACAGCCTGACCGACGTGCCTCTGTAGGATTCGGGTGTGCAATACGACTTGCTCTTGCCGTCCAGCGTGCAATACAGGTCTCCTTGCAAAGACCATTGCACGTAATTGGCGATCACCAAGTCTAATTTGCCGTCTTTGTCGTAGTCTACCCACGCCGCGCTGGTGCTGAACTCATTGGGACCCATCAGTCCGGCTTTTTGCGTTACGTCGGTGAACGTGCCGTTCCCATTATTGTGAAATAGACGGCTTTGTCCCATTGCGGTAACGAATAAATCGTCATAACCATCGTTATCGTAATCGCCGACTGCCACGCCCATTCCAAAAAGTTCAACATCGAGGCCTGCTTTGTGGGTTACATCTGTAAACGTGCCATCGTGGTTGTTATGGTACAACTTCGGTGTACTGTGCTTTCCACCGTGTCCCGGCCAGTCCATGCCGTTCACCAGAAAAATATCAGGCCATCCATCATTGTCGTAGTCGATGAACGCAACTCCAGGCCCCATCGTTTCCGGGAGATATTTTTTTCCGAACGCGGCGTTGTTATGCACGAAACGGATTCCGGCTTTTTGTGTTACGTCGCGAAACGTTATGCCCAGATTGTTGAGCGGGGTCTGTTGACCGTAAGCGACGGTTCCCCACGCCGAGACGCACGCCAGAATGGTCGTCAGAAGTCTCTTCACTTCGTCTCCACCGCAATGTTCCGCCCCACGCCAAGCGCATCGGCAACGCGGTTAATGTAATTGAACCAGGAGGCAATCAATGTAATTTGCAGAATACCCCGATCATCGAAACCTACGGCACGCAACCGTTTGTGATCTTCGGGACTGCACTGTGTGGCATCCTTGGTGAGTTTCACAACGTAATCCAGCATTACTTTGTTTTGCTCGCTGATCGGCGCTTGACGATAGTCTTTGCGGAGCGCTTCCACCATCTCTTCGTTCAACGTAACCCGACGCAGAAACTCTGCGTGTGATTCGATTCAATAAAAACATCGATTGGTCACCGACACCATGGTGGCAATCATTTCGTGCTGTTCGCGCTGCAAGGGCAGGTCTGGCGACATCAACGCGCCGAACGTGCTGAACGCGTGAAACATGACATCTGGAAACAAGCTGTGCGAGCCGACAATCGAGTTTTCCAACCCGTTATCGACTATCGGCACGGGCGTCGCGTATTCCATGGGATAGAGTTTGCGTTGCTCCATCATGGCATTGCGCACTTGCTCGTCATCTTCCATGCGAACAGTCTTGATCCATGTCATGTTTGATTCCTTTGCATTGTTTCTGATTTGACGTGCTTACCGGGCCGCTCCGCCAACAGCTCTATCGGCTTGCGAAGCGTGCGCTGCCGAACTGGTCTTCTTTGCTTTGGCCGCTGGCGCAGCCGGAGCCAGTTCCACTGAGACATGTTCGTGGATAGGCTGGCGCTCGTTATTGTCCTCTGGATGTAACTGACGGTACGCACCAGTGAGCGCTTGGGCGGCTTCATCCGCTTTGAAGCGCATATAGCGCTCTTTGTGCTCGTTCGCAGCGGTCTCGTTGCCGAGGCCCGTGTAGCAAAGCATCAGGTTGTAATTTGCCTGCAAATCTTCAGGGTCAATGGTCAACGTCTCCTGGAATTCTTTAACGGCATCGGCATAGCGTTTTTGCAGAAACAGTACACGGCCCAGTTCATTGTGCACCACGCGATCGCGTGGATATTGCGCCAGTACAGCCTGCAACGTTTTCGCGGCTTCGTCGTACTTTCCTTCTTCCTTCAGCACACGTGCATAAAAGAAATTCGCGCGCGCAAGGTTCGGCTTCAGCGCTAGCGCTTTTTTCAAAACCACTTTCGCTGTTTCCGTGCTACCTTCCTGCACTCGTACTCGGCCGACATTGGTCCAACCGTCGGCATTCTGCGGATCGATCTCAGTCACTCGCAAGAAAGCTTGTTCCGCACCTAGCAGGTCCCCTTGTAAAAACAGACCAATCCCGTAATCGTTCCAACGCGTCCAGTCTTCTTTATTGCGAACAACCTCGGGCGAAGGTGGTGGCGCGGAATGCGGCAAGACGCGAATCGATTTCGTATCCTCCGCTACGGTAACGATTGGTAGGTCCGGAATTTCTTTCTTTTTAGCCGAAACTTGCGACAAATCGCCTGTGAATCCCACACGGCGATCGTCATAGTCGGGGCTGACTTCCGATCCGGGAGTAGCGGGATCCTGCTTACCAGCAAAGGCAAACTGCGTGTTCCACCATTGGAATTTTCGGTAATTCAGTTTTGCATGCAACTGGATGCGTTCCCCTGCGCTTTCAGGAATGTGCAATCGAAAATGTGCCGTATCCGCGGCTCCCGGTGGGATCAGGTGAACATAAACCGTCGCGCGTGCGGCCCAAGCGTTGCGCTTGTTGATTGGATTACCGTGCTCGTCGATCAACAAAGATTTGTAAAAGTGGGCGCCCTTTTCCACGGGACCTTTGCCGCCGTCCTCGACCTTGCCGCTCCAGAAGATGATCTGACCCTTTTCGTCGGTCGCTTGCAGTTCCAGCCACACGTCAAAAGCATCGATCGTTCCGCCCGGGAAAAAGTGTCCCACCTTTTTCGTCCGCACCACAACATCGACCAGTTCGTCGTCGCCACGACGGACCGCCGCGTTCACGCGTTCTAACGGTGCGGAGACTGGCCGCGACTCGCCAATTTCTCCTTTTGGCAGGGAAACATCCGCCTCCTCGCCCACTGCAAATGTGGTAGATAGTTCCGGCTTCGGATAACCACCCGGGCCTGCGCTGCCTTGCTTTATCGGTGCCGGTGAAATTGCAAAGATGTCGACGCTCACTTGCTTGTCTTGCAGAAATTTGGTGCTGGCTTCCAGTTGTGCCGCGTCTTCGTTGGCGGTGGGAATTGCGGTATTCGCTCCGGGAAAACGGTGCGAATGAACATATCCGTTGATATTGCCCTCGTCGTGCGATGCCACCATCGGCATGTGGCAGTCGGCGCACATCATCGCGGTCGACGGATAATAAAACGAGCGCGCTCCCTGTCCGGAAACGCCGCTGGCTTGCCAGTTGTCGTACTCGTTCAATCCACGGATCCAACGGTAATGATTCACAGGTACGTCCAAATGGACTTTGTGGCATCCAGAGCAAAACTCTGGCACCTGCTCACGCATGAAGGGTTTCAGAAACACCCGACGGTGCGGTTCCGGGTTCAGCCGCACCATGAAATCGTGTAGACCTCGGACCAAAGGATTGTCGCTCGCCGCCAGTTCATGAAGTTTCGGATATTCCAGTAGAAAATCGCCCTGCCCCATGGTGCTCTTTACCTGCACGATGCTGTGGCACATCATGCAGCTCAATCCCGCTTGCGCTTCCGGCGTATGCACAATTTCTTTAATAGGGCGGTCCATCATGCCGCTGAACAATAGTGCGGGGTCATGGCAACCGGCACACCACTTCGAAGGTTTCACGCCGGAAACGTCTTGCATGTATTCGACGCTTTTGCGATACCACTGATTATTGAACGACGAAAAGTGATGCGCGGAACTTTGCCATTGCTTGTAAATATCCGAGTGGCATCGTTCGCACGCCTTGGACTGCAGAAAATAGTTTGACGGTATGTAATTACCATCCGTAGTCTGCGCCGAGCTGGGAAAAAACTTGCCGTGCGGGCCGTCGCCTTCCTGTTCCATGGCGATGGGAGAGATGCGCGGATTCTCCACGCGATACCGATTTTTCCAGGATACTTCGCGTAACCACCAGGAGCCCGCCGCCACGCCCGCTGCTACCAAAAACAAAGCGCCGAATGCCAAAATCTTTCGGGGAAATCCTTTACCCAGTCGACCGTGTTCGATGAACCAGCCTACCGCCAGAAGCAGCACTCCCACTGTGCACAAGGCGATGTGCGCATATAGCCAATTTTTCAGTCGATGCGGCGTGCCAAGGTAAATGAGCAGGAGACCGAGAAGTGCTCCACCCGCAAGCGCGATCCAGCCAATCCGCGCAATCCAAGATTCTTTAGCAATTCCACGGAAGAGAAAAAGCAACAGACCAGCGGCAAATAAGATGCCAAGAACAGAATGCAGCACTACGACGCCAAAATAAAAAATAGTTGCGGATGGAAAAGCGTAGAGATAAAGCGCCGACAGAACCAGGACGAACACGCTTGTGGAGCGCCAGCGTTTCATTCCTTCCCCCCAATCTCCTCATCAAATCACATCTACCCCTGAATTAAAAATGCGGCCGGGGGTCGTGGACCCGGCCGCAGAGTTTGTTTGGGGTGCTTCCGGTGTCGGCGAAGGCAAAGCCTGATTTGGAAGCGACTGCTAAAGTGCTTCCTTTATAAGGGCAAGGCGAAACGATGACAATAATGCGAAAGCACTATCGCTGCAGATCTTCCGTAATGCCCTTATTTTCAGTTACTTGATAGGATTTTCCGCTCGCCACTCTGGTGTGTTCCTGGTTAGCGCCACTGGGCCAATCGATCGCCACTCGATCAATTTGATCCTCTTTGCCCACTCCGAACGTAACCGGCAATTCTGATTGCGATAGATAACTCGATCCACTCCTCACGATTCTCGTTTGCACTTGCCCTTGATTGAAGATTCGCACCGTAGCGCCAATCGCATCGCGATTCGATTTCGTCCCCACTAAACGAAAACGAATGCTGCGATTCGAATTCACTTTGTCGTTGCGGTAGAGATACGCGGGCCCATGGTTTGTGGTCAGCAGCAGATCCAAGTCGCCGTCGCGGTCGAAATCTCCAACGGCCAGTCCGCGCCCCACTTTCGGTTGATCGAATCCTCCTCCTACTTCCGCGGCAACATCGCGAAATTTTCCTTTACCCAGGTTTTGGAAAAGCTGCGGCGGTTGCGCATAACCAACATTCCCGCGAATATTGCGAACTGTTTCGTCGATGTGCCCATTGGCGATCGCGATATCAAGTAGCCCGTCCAGGTCCGCATCGAAGAACACGCAGCCAAAACCCAAAGTGTTTCGCGACGCGTTGCCAAGCCCTGTTTGCATCGCAATATCGTCATAACCTTTCGTGCCCGCTCGATAGAGTCCGATCATCTCATTATCGAAATTCGTGATGACAATCCCTGATTTTCCAGAATTATCGAAATCCGCGACGTCTACGCCCATTCCCGCTCGCGCTTTTCCTTCATTGCTGAAGGCTAAGCCGGCCTCCACTGCAACATCCTTGAATTTACCATTACGCTGGTTTCGGTACAGTTTGTTAGGCTGCGTGTCGTTCGCGACGAGCAAATCGGGCCAACCGTCCTGATCGTAATCCAGCATCGCCACGCCCAGTGACTTCGAACTGCTGTCGAAAATCCCGCTCTTTGCAGTTACGTCCTCAAAGGTTCCGTCGCCGCGATTGTGAAACAGCCAGCACGTATCGCCACGATAGGCTTCTGGTGTGCAATACGACTTATTTTTCCCATCCAGACTGCAGAACACGTCGTGGTCCGCCGACCAGTGCACATAGTTGCAGACAAAAAGATCTAGCAATCCGTCGCGATCATAGTCGATCCAAATCGCTGAGGTGCTTAGCCCTTGTCGCCCAAGCAGGCCGCTGGCCTTCGTTTCGTCGACGAAGGTTCCTTTTCCAGTGTTGCGGAATAGATGGCTTTGCCCCACGCACGAAATGAAAATATCTGGGAATCCGTCGTTGTTGTAGTCGCCGACAGCGGCACCCAATCCGTAAATTTCTACATCGAGTCCCGCAGATTTTGTAACGTCGGCGAACGTGCCGTTCCGATTGTTGCGATAGAGTTTCAACGTAGTGCGCTGCCGCTTATGCCCGGGCCAATCCATCGCATTCACAAGCAGAATGTCTTGCCAGCCGTCCGCATCGTAGTCCAGGAAAGCGCAACCCGATCCCAGCGTTTCCGGAAGTAATTTCCCACCATAAGCTCCGCTGTTGTGCTGGAATTTCAGGCCGGCTGCGGCAGTTACATCCACCAATCGAAATCCAGGCACATTATTCGGAAAAGGACTGGCTGGGATCCTCGAAACAATTCCTGCACCGATGGCCTGCCTGACAAAATCGCGCCTCTTCACGGAAGGGTTACCAGCCCATTGCGAATCGCGTAAACCACCAATTCTGCTGTTTTGTGAATTCCCAAAGCGTCCATAATGTTGGCACGATGAACGGATACAGTGTTGACGCTCAGATTCAAATCTGCCGCAATTTCTTTATTCGATTTGCCGGCGACAATATGCTGCAGGATTTCCAACTCTCTAGGCGTTAATCCCGTGTCTCGCTCGCCTTTTAACGTACCGCCGCGCGTGATTTGGGGATCCAGAACCGTTTTGCCCTCAGCCACTTTCTTAATCGCGCTCACCAGATCCAGGTCCATCGCGTTTTTCAAGATATACCCGCGCGCGCCGGCTTCCATCGCCTGGCGGACCAGTGTGTCCTCGGAGTGCATGCTCAGCATCAGAATCGAAGTTTCGGGAAATTTCTGCAAGATTCGTCTCGACGCTTCAATGCCGTTAATCTGCGGCAGCGCACAATCCATCACGATGACGTTGGGTTTTAGCTCTTCCGCGCGCTTCACCGCTTCCAGTCCGTCGCTTGCTTCGCCTACCACCTGAAAGGAAGCTTCGTCTTCCAACATTCGGCGAAATCCTCGCCGCACCAGCGCATGGTCGTCTACCAGCAGGATGGTCGTTTTATTCGGCATGGGCGTACGCCTTCTCGCGAGGGATTCGTAACTGAACCAGTGTACCGCCTGTCGGTAACGATGAAACCAGCAACGTGCCATTCAAGATTTCCGCTCGCTCCCGCATCGCCACTAAGCCGATTCCCGTTTGGCCCGGCAGGGGCGCGAAGCCCTGGCCATGGTCTTCCACTTCCAATTCGAGGCCATCTTCTTTGAAGCGCAGGCGAATCCACGCTTCCTTCGCGCCAGAATGGCGGCTCACATTATTCAGCGCTTCCTGCGCGACGCGATAAATCTGCACTCCCGCATTGGTTTCAATGGGAAAACTCTCGCCTGACTTTTCGTAATGAAGCAGCAGCCCCGCCTGCCTCTCCACGGTCGGAACGTACCAATCCAGCGTACTTTCCAGTCCCGCTTCCTCAAGAAGGACCGGATGCAGCGCTTGCGACAAACTGCGAATATTGTTCAGAGTGTTCTGTGCTATCACTCGCACTTCCTGCAAATCTTCATGAAGAGGTGAACCTGCGGGCACATCCTTATCGGCGCGATGAATTAGTGAGCCGATCGCCGTCAGCACTTGCCCAAATTCGTCATGAAGCTCGCGCGAAATGTGGCGCAGCGTCGATTCCTGGGTGGCAATCAATTTCTGGGCGAGTTCGCTTCGCTGTGATGATAGCTCTGCAACCTGGCTGAACAACATGCGATTATTACGAATCAAATATAAACTAGTTACGACGATCGCAAGTAGAATACCCGCCAGAAAAAAATATAATTGGCGTTGTACGCGATCATAGATTTCGCTGATTCGCCCGGCAGCTTGCTCTTCGCCCTCATTATTTTGAACCAGCAAGCGGGACACTGCCGAACTCAGCGCTGCCTGTCGTGGTTGTAACGTGTCGCGGATTTGCTCGCGAGCGACGTCCTCGAATCCTTGATCAGCAATCGCGAACATGCGGTCTGTCGCATCCCAAAACTGTGCGAGTGCCTGATTCAGGTAGCGGCGCTGATCGCTGGTTCTGGTCGCCTCCGCCAGAGGCGCTTCCTGTTCCAACGCGTCTTCCAGATCCTTGCGTATGCGGTCAAATTGCGCCGTCCAGGCTGGAAGCGGATATGGTTCACCCGGGTCCAGCATGTCGCGCATGGCCAGCCCAACGGAGTTTAAGTCATTTTGTATGCGGAGAAGTTGCAGCGAATCTCGCCGGTTGCGGTCCACCAGATTGTTTTGCAACCCGTGAATACCGGAGAACTGTAAGGTGATATAACCCGCATAGGCAAGTACGGCGAGAATCGTGATAGCTAAGCCGAGATAGAGTCCGCTCGTTGGTCCTTTGTCCGCACCTTCAATATTGTCCACGCGGAAAGGATATAACGCCCAGCCAGCGCCGCCAACTTTATGAACTTGCTGCCCAGCGGGCAAAACCGTTCATCTATAGGTGATACACTTTTTGCGATTCGCAATTCACCAGGGTCGAGGTTTCAGGACCGCAAAATGATCGACGTCGGACTTATTGGATTTGGTCTGGCAGGCCGATATTTACATGCCCCCGTAATTCAGGCCGTGCCTGGTCTGCGCCTTGCTGCCATCTTGCAGCGTTCCGGCGATGAAGGGGCGCGTGCCTGTCCAGAAACGGAAATCGCGCGAACGCTCGACGAGTTTCTCGCAATGAATAGCCTTCGCCTGATCGTCGTCGCCACCCCGAATCAAACACACTTTCCAATCGCCCAACAATGTTTAGAGGCTGGGCGCGATGTGATTGTAGATAAGCCGTTCACTACTACCGTTCAGGAGGCCATTGATCTGGTTCGCATTGCACGCGCACATGGCCGTCTCTTGACCGTTTATCACAACCGTCGATTCGATGCGGATTTCCAGGCGCTGCGGGATGTTGTGAGCTCTGGCGAACTTGGCAGCATCATTCGCTTCGAAAGTCATTACGATCGCTTTCGTCCAAATCCAAAAGCCGGTGCCTGGCGAGAGAAACCCGGTCCAGGAAGTGGAGTGCTTTTCGACCTCGCACCACACTTGATCGATCACGCCCTCACTATTTTGGGTATTCCTACTGCGATCAACGCCGATGCGCGCACCGAACGGCAGTCTCTTTCTACCGATGACGCTTTCGACCTCTATTTCATTTATCCCAACGGCATCCGAGCGAACCTGAAAGCCACCATGATGTGCGCAACTCCCCGTCCCCGTTTCGTCGTCCTCGGCGACAAGGGAACGTTTGTAAAGAGGGAATTCGATCCCCTGGAAAATTCCTTGCGCAACGGAGTTACTCCGCCGGGTGATTCCTGGGTCTTGGAGAAGGAAGAGCACTGGGGTGAACTTACGATCATCCGCGAAGGAAATGCCGTGAAATGTAAGGTTCCTTCTCACGGAGATTGGCGCGATTTCTACGCCAACGTCCGGGACGCCATGCTCGGCAGAGAAAAACTAATCGTCACTCCGCAGCAGTGTGTGGACGTAATGGTGGCGTTGGAACTAGCTCAGGAGAGTAGCCGTTCTGGGTGCTCTGTCCGCTGGCGCGATGTTCGCGTCGAGGCCTAGCTTGCGAAGGGTCGCAGTCCGTCACGTCGTATAATCGAATACAAGCACAAGGAGCGCAATCTGCCCATGAAGATTGAACTGGCACCCTCAATTCTCTCCTCGAACTTCGCTCAACTCGCTACTGACGTTCATGCAGCGATCGAAGGAGGCGGGACGATTTTGCATGTCGATGTCATGGACGGCCACTTCGTGCCCAATCTGACTCTTGGCCCACCTGTCGTTCGCAGTCTGCGCAAGGTGACGCAAGTGCCGCTCGATTGCCATTTAATGATCGAAAATCCCGACCTTTTTATTCCGGACTT
>DASXBH010000487.1:0-2991 GCA_036491775.1 Candidatus Acidiferrum sp. | reverse complement strand
ATTTATCATTCCATTTACGATGATTTTTACTGGTACACACACTTCAGTGATACGGATTTTGTTTATGGCCGCGCCCTTTCGCAGGCTGGTGGAACCGCGATGATGCGTTTGGCCGATGCCGACCTCTTGCCTCTGCAATTCACCGACTTTGCAGATGATGTAAAAATGTATGTCCACGAAGTTGAGAAGTTTGCGACGCAGCAGCGCGAAGATATCCAGGAGAAAAACCGCAAGATTGATGAAGGAATGTACGGTGCAACGGACGATCCCAGGGAGACTTGGGTCACGCCAAAGAAGGAAGACGTGCCTCCGCACCTCAACTTTGCACCGCTGGACAATGCGGTAGAGCAGCTGGAGCGAAGCGCTGCGGAATATCAGAAAGCGTTAGAACAAGTCAGCGCGAATGGAGGAGCCATTTTGGGTACCGCCTCGCTGACGAATTTGAACGCATTGCTGATTCAGAGCGAACACAAACTCACTACGTCCGAAGGCTTGCCCGGGCGCTTCTGGTATAAGCATGAACTATATGCTCCGGGAACGTACACTGGATATGCGGCGAAGGCCATCCCGGCGGTACGTGAGGGCCTGGAACAGAAGCGATGGAAAGAAGCCGAAGACGCTGCGGCTCGTGTTGCGGGCGTGCTGCAAAATGAGGCACAGTTGATTTCGGCTGCAGCCAGCCAACTCGCGGCGATTCACTAGATCCAGTCGCCTGCCAGTACCATCGTGCTTTCCGTATCTGCGTTCACGTAACGCGCGTAGCTTAAGGAGTCTTCAATTCCTTCTTATAATCTTGCGATCGTCGGATTTGGGCACGTGGGGCGTGCTCTGGTGCGCCTTTTAATTTCAAAAGAGAGTGAGTTGAGGCGGAAGTACGACATACGCTGGCGGCTCACGGGAGTTGCCACTCGACGATTCGGGTGGATTGCTGATCCTGACGGCCTGAATCCGATTGGCGCGCTAAGCGGACGCTTTGGCAACACCGCTCCCGCTCACAATGTACGCGAATGGCTGGAGCGTGCGAAGGCCGATGTGCTGTTCGAAGCCAGTTCCCTGAACCCGCATACCGGCCAGCCTGCCATCGACCATCTCACCGCAGCCCTGGAACACGGCGCGCACGCCATCACTGCGAATAAAGGGCCGCTGGTTCACGCATTTCGCGAACTTAGCGCGCTAGCAAAAGAAAAAGACCGGCAATTTTTGTACGAATCCACGGTGATGGACGGAATTCCCATTTTCTCGTTGTTTCCATTGGGACTTCCGGCAGTCGACATCCGCGGATTTTCTGGGGTCTTGAATTCCACGACCAATGTGGTGTTGACCGAAGTCGAAAAGGGTCGATCGTTCGACGAAGCGATCAAGCGTGCGCAAGCGCTGGGCATTGCCGAAACCGATCCGTCGCAAGATTTGGATGGATGGGATTCCGCGATCAAGGTTGCAGCGCTGGCTATCGTGCTCTTGGGCGTCCCTGTTCTGATGGAGCAGGTGCTGCGCACCGGTATTCGCGAATTGAGCGAGGAAAAAATCCGATCGGTTCGTTCCGCGGGGATGCGTTACAAATTGGTTTGTCGTGCGGAACGGCGCGGCGATGGCGCAGACTGTCGCGTTGGGCCTGAATTGCTGCTGATGACCGATCCGATGGCTGGGCTAGAGGGAACAAGTTCTGCGATCCGCTTCGATATGGATGTTTTTGGCTTGTCGCTGGTTGAGCACAATCCCGGCGTGGAAGCTACCGGCTACGGATTGCTCGCCGACTTCGTACGCGCCGTTCAAATGTAAGTTTTGTAACTCAATCAGTAATAAAGAACTCGAGAGACTAACCTGCTCTCGTCCCATTCGGTACCGGCCTTTCCGGAAGTGCCAAAGCCGGTTTGATGCCGTCCGCATAACCCAAATCGAACAACATCCCTTCGGACAATTCGCCAGCCATTTTGCGTGGCTGAAGATTCACGATGAATAACGCCTGCTTACCAACAATCTCGCGCGGATTCTCTCGCTCCTTGCGGATGCCAGCCAGAATGTTCCGCATATGATCGCCGAAATTGACCTTCAGCCGCATCAGCTTTTCGGAGTTGGGCACTTCCTCCATTTGTTCGATGGTGCCGACACGTATATCCAGACCTTCCAAGGCCACAAATTCGACGATGGGTTTAATTGGTGCGGGAATAAATTCGCTCATAGAGGGCCTCGAAAGTTAGATGCATATTCGGGCGTAGGTATCTCGACAGCGCAGCGTGAATCGCGGATCGGGGCATCGGGCACCAGGCGCAATGGGATTACACCAGCCCAGACAGACAGTTCGTAGTCTGGCGCATCGTCTTCAACATCACCCGTCCGTACTTTTGCGGATATCTCAGTTAAAGGAAGCTTCAGAATGCTGGTAGCTTTGAGTTCTTTTTCGTTTGGCTGACGCGCGTCGTTCCACCGTCCTGGTATGAGCTTGTCAGTAAAAGCCCGCAGCGCCTCAAGCTTTTCCGCTGGATCCGCGATCAGGCTCGCAGTCCCCAGCGCAACTACCGACCGATAATTCATGGAATGGTTAAACACCGAGCGCGCCAGCACCAGGCCGTCCGTCAGTGTCACCGTGATGCACACCGCTAAGCCCGAACTCGCACCGCGCAACATACGGCTGGCGGCCGACCCGTGGAAATAAACAAAATCGCGGACGCGCGCGAACATCGTCGGGATCACGAATGGCTGGCCCTCCACGGCGAAGCCGACGTGACACACGAGAGCTTCATCCAGAATGCTGTAAATCGGTTCGCGATCGTAGATAGCGCGATTGGCTTCGCGGACCACACGGGTGCGGTCGGTTGGGGAAAAGGTTTCTGACACAAGATCCTCGCTGGTGATACGGGGCGCAGAGTTGATAGCCGGCGCCGAACGGCATGAGTGGGAAACAATCCTGATGCTAACACGGCTCACAACGAAAAATGCCACCGCGCCTGCGTGGCTGCAATGTACACGGCTCTATGAGAAACTTAATCGCTT
>DASXBH010000486.1:0-10945 GCA_036491775.1 Candidatus Acidiferrum sp. | reverse complement strand
AGTCCCGCAAAAGCGCTAAGCGTCTACTGTTACTATTGTTGGTCGTGCGATTGCCCCTCGGCGCGGAGGTGACCGTACAGTGGCACGCGGGATCGGCATAGTATGCTCATAACTTTCTACTTCGTTTTCCTCGGGTGAGCGGCGTGGGCGGAATTCTGCTTTGGCCAGCCACCGCAGCTCACGCAGTTTTTTCTCTTCTTCTCGTTCGCGGTTGGCGAAAGCGGTTGGGCACAAAATGGTCGTAGTAGATGTCTAAGAGGAGGGGACAATGTCGATGCGAGTTGCTCCAGCCGTGCTGACCTTGGTCCTTCTATTCCCGACTCCTGGCGGCGCGGAACCGCAGACTGGAACCGTTTGCGTGGCCTCGCGATCCGACTATCCTTTTAGGGGGCAAGTCATCCCGCCTACCGGCGAAGTCAGTTCCGGTGGTCTGCAAGTTAAGATCGATAAGCGCCCAGCGGTTCCGTGGCCGCAAAGAGAGAGCCTTAAGATCGAAGGGTTGGACTTAAAAGAACGTCATCTTCTCGCTGTCTTGGACGACCGTGGCAAGCCCGTGGAATCCCTTTGGTTTCGCTTCACAAATTACAACAGCATCCACCTATGTATGTCTTACGATGGCTACCAAGGTATGGGATTGTCGAATGACGGCAGGCATTGCCCGTGGTGTAGGTGCAGGTACACGGACTAGGATTGCCAGACAACCGACGTTAGTCGGACATTTGAACGATTGAACAAACAAGACTGGCTAGCTCAAGGTCGTCGCTACAATGGAGTTGTCAGGCAAACCTGCCAGGCGGTGCTGAGCATTCTTCCCTCCCCTCTGCTATCATCAAGCCTTGTAACCCATGCGGCCGGATCGCATACCGCTCTTTCCTCTGAACGTCGTTCTTTTCCCCGGCGAACAACTTCCCCTGCACATTTTCGAACCGCGCTATCGACGCATGGTTCGCGAATGCCTCGATAGCAAATTACCCTTTGGCATGCTCCTCGCGCTGCAAGACGGTGTCGTTCGCGTTGGCTGCACCGCCGAAATCCTCGAAGTCATCAAGCAGTTTGAAGACGGACGCATGGATATCATCACCGTAGGCCGCGCCCCCTTCCGCGTTGTGGAACTCTTTTCCGAGGATCCGTTGCTCGAGGGCGCCATCGACTTCCTCGAAGATCACGATTTTGCGCCCGATCCTCCAAAACGAGAGCAACTCATCGAGCTCTACGAAACCTGCCACACCTTGCTCTTCGCCGAAGTTCCCCAGGACTTCTCCGACGCCCCAAAACACTTGCTTTCCTACGCTATCGCCGCCGCTCTGCCCATCGATCTCCTCTGGAAACAGCAGATTCTCGAGCTGCGTTCCGAAGCCGAGCGCCAGCTCCGCCTGCTGAGGTATCTCCAGGACTGGGCGCCGCATCTACAACTTAAGACGACCCTCCAGCACCGCGCCGGAGGCAATGGACACGGTTTGAACTAACTAATGGTACGTAAGGCGGTTGCCTTCGCCTGCGGATAAGAGGCCCTAATGACAGCTACTTCTCTTCCTTCCTCTGGACATCCCAAGCCTCGCACTCTCGGCGAGCTGAAGCGGATTCCGGATTTTGACGCGCGTACCACCGCCATTTCGGTGAAAGATGAAATGCGCCGCAATCTCTTGCGCGCCATCGAACGGGGCGAAACCCTCTTCCCCGGCGTCCATGGTTACGAAGACAGCGTCATTCCCCAAATCGTCAATGCCCTGCTCTCGCGCCACAATTTCATCTTGTTGGGTCTGCGCGGCCAGGCCAAGAGCCGCATCTTACGCGGGCTCATTCAACTTCTCGATTCCGAAGTGCCCGTCGTTGTCGGTTGCGAAATTAATGACAATCCGCTACAGCCGATTTGCCGGGCGTGCCGCGAACTCGTCGCAGCGGAAGGCGACAACACCCCCATTACCTGGATGTCTCGCGATCAGCGCTACGTAGAGAAACTCGCCACTCCCGATGTCACCATCGCCGACATCATTGGCGACGTCGACCCCATTCGCGCCGCGCGGGGTGGCCGCGACCTTTCTGACGAGCTCACCATTCACTATGGCCTGCTTCCCCGCGCCAATCGCGGCATCTTCGCCATCAACGAACTTCCCGACCTTGCCGGTAAAATTCAGGTTGGCCTCTTCAACATCATGCAGGAAGGCGACATTCAAATTAAGGGTTACCCGCTTCGCTTGCCGCTCGATGTTCTTCTCGTGTTCACCGCCAATCCCGAAGACTACACGGCGCGCGGCAAAATCATTACACCGCTCAAAGATCGCATCGGCGCCGAAATCCGCACCCACTATCCCACTACCCTCCAGGAAGGTATGACCATCACCGGACAGGAAGCCTGGGTGGATCGAACTTCCGGCATAAAGTTGGAAGTTCCCGATTACCTCCGCGAAGTCATCGAGGAAATTGCCTTCCAGGCCCGTGAAGACAAGCGCGTCGACCGCCGCTCCGGCGTCAGCCAGCGCCTGCCGATCACCACGCTGGAAAGTGTCGTCAGCTCTGCCGAACAGCGCGCTGCGCGCACTCGCGAGAATCATGCGGTCGCCCGCGTCGCTGATGTCTACTCCGCCTTGCCGGCCATCACTGGAAAACTGGAACTCGAATATGAAGGCGAACTGAAAGGTGCCGAAGTTATCGCTCGCGAATTGATCCGCACTGCCATTGGTCGCGTGTTCAGTAAGCGCTTTGGTGAAACCAATTTCCAACCAGTCATTCAGTGGTTTGAACTTGGTGGTGAACTAAAAATTCCAGACGGCATGTCCACCAGCCAGCGCTATCAGCAGCTTTCGAAAATCCAGAACCTCATGGATCAAATCGGCAAGCTTGGTGTAGCCAATCGCAAAGACGAACCGCACGCCGCGGCAGCCGCCGAAATGATTCTGGAAGGCTTGTGGGCTCATCGCCGCATTGGTCGCAGCGAAGAACGCGGCTTTTACGCCGAAAAGCAGCGCACCCCCGAACCGCGCGAGCGCGACAATCCCAATCGCCCTCCGCGACGAAGTTTCAACTAAGCGGAAGCGGATTGCAGTCGATTTGCAGTTGCAGTTGTTGCCGGTGAACGAGGCTCTGAAATGAAAGTCATCAAATACGGAAAATATACTGGAGAGCCCGCCGACGCTGTCGATCTCGACGAACTCGTCAAGCGACTCGGCGATTTCCTGCTGCAAAGTGGCTTTGAATCTCAGTATTACGGCCTTTCCGAGTTTGATGCCTCTCGTTCCATGGAAGCCCTTCGCGACGCCATTCTGCGTGCTCTTCAGGAAGGTGATCTGCTTCCCGAAGATCAGATGAGCGACGAACTGCGCAAAATGCTGCAGGATCCGGGTGCGCTCAACAATCAGGAAGTTCGCGACCTGGTCGAAAAGCTGATGGAGCGCCTCTCGCAGGAAGGCTTCATCAATCCTCAACAACCGCCGCAAGTCACGCCGCCTCCTCAGACTTCCGCTCGTGGCCAGATTGGTCAGCCTCGCGAACCCGAAGCTCGTTTCGAAATAACCGACAAGGCCATCGATTTTCTGGGCTTCAAGACCCTGCAAGACCTGCTTGGCTCACTCGGCCGCAGCAGTTTCGGCCGTCACGATACTCGCGATCTTTCCACCGGCGTCGAGTCCGGCGGCGTTTCCCGCGCCTACGAATTTGGCGACGTCTTGAATCTCGATATCAGCGCCACCCTATCTAACGCCATCCGCCGCGAAGGCGCCAAAGTTCCCATTGACATGCAATACCGCGACCTCATGGTTCACCAGTGCGAATATCAGTCTTCCTGCGCCACCGTGGTCCTCCTCGATTGCAGCCATAGCATGATTCTCTACGGTGAAGATCGCTTCACTCCCGCGAAGCGTGTGGCTATGGCGCTTTCCCATCTGATTCGCACACAATATCCCGGCGACACCCTGAGTCTGGTTCTCTTCCACGACTCAGCGGAAGAAGTTCCCCTTGGCGAACTCGCCCGCGTCCAGGTTGGTCCTTATTACACCAACACCCGCGAGGGTCTGCGCATGGCTCAGCGCATCCTGCTTCGTCAGCGCAAAGACATGCGCCAGATCGTGATGATCACCGACGGCAAGCCTTCCGCCCTCACTCTCGAAGACGGCCGCATCTACAAAAACGCGTTTGGTCTCGATCCCTTCGTCGTTGGCGAGACTCTTGAAGAAGTGAACAAATGTAAGCGCGCCGGCATCATGATCAACACCTTCATGCTGGCCACCGATTACAGCCTGGTGCAATTCGTCCAGAAAATTACGCAAATGTGCAAAGGCAAGGCCTACTTCACCACGCCGTACAACCTGGGCCAGTATTTGCTCATGGATTACATGCAGCGTAAAACCAAGGCCATTCACTAGCACATGCGTTTTTTCTTATACTTGTGCTAGACACGACATGTCACTACGTCACAGGCTTTTACGCCGATTGGGATGGGAGGCGCCGTTGTCTCACATAGAAGCCGGTCAACCCGCTCCAGACTTTTCTCTCAAGTCTCTCGATGGCCAGCAAGTTTCGCTTAAGCAACTACTCGAAAAAGGCCCGGTCGCTCTCGCCTTCTTCAAGATTTCTTGCCCCGTCTGCCAATTCACAGTGCCCTTTTTGCAACGCATCGCAGAGCGCTACACCGGCAATGGAGCGTCGATCATCGGTATTTCCCAAGACGATGCGCGCAGCACCAAGGACTTCAATCACGAATATGGATTGCAATTCACCACGCTGCTTGACGATGCCGGCTATCCCGTCTCCAACGCCTACGGTCTCACGAACGTTCCTACTCTTTTCCTGATTGCACCCGACGGCACCATCAAGCTCAGCGGCACCGGCTTCAGCAAAACCGATCTCGAAGCCATCGCCACAGAATTCGCACAGAATCGCAAGACGGCTCCCGCTCCCCTCTTCCGCCCAGACGAAGTTATCCCCGCTTACAAACCTGGCTGAGGATCGAAAAACTAGGTCCCGGTCGGGGGCCTGCGCCAATCGGAGATGCTACTCCGCTTCCTGCAAGAGATCTGGCTTGTGCTTCGGCGGCTTCTTCCGTTTGTCCGCCACCACCTTCGTGGTCGCAGGTTTCAGCCCTGAGGCCCGCGCTCTTCTTCGCGCCTCAGTTCCCTTTTCAAACCTCTTTTTCCGTGCACGCGCCATTTCAAGTCTTCTCCGTCACGATCTCCTGCACTGCCCGCCAGCCCTGGTCAATCGCCTCGCTCGTATACGCAAATGCCCCCGCGTCCGAATTCGCAATGTGAATTCTCCCGAATGGTTTCCGCCCAATCTCATTCGGTGCCTGCCCAGCCGGCCAGACCGGATCGTAAAGTGAATTGTATTCGTAGGCGTACCCGTGCGGCCAACGATTCACCGTGATTGCCTCAATGTCCCGCGCCGGATCAAATCCACCGCCGCTCAGCATGCGTCCCAACTGTGACCGGATATTCCGCTCAAACGTTTCGAAGTTCGTGGCTAACATGAGCGCCCGTCCTGTACGCTGCATTTCTCGCGCGGTTCCGCCGCTTCCCACCGGCACATATTGCATGTGTAGCAGACAAGGCTCATCCGATTTCTGCGGAAATTGGTAGCCGCCCATGCTCACCGGAAAATCCAGTTCTACGCCGCTAAAGAAGCTGCCCGGACACTGCGCCCCGTGAATCTTGAGTCTTTCGAAGGCCTGCCAATTTTTCAGCTGCACATTGGTGTACCCCAACGGCACCTTCACGTTATATGCCAATCCCTTTTTCTGCGCCTCCGGCATCTCCGGACAAATATAGGGAATCAGCATGTTCCAGCAGGCCAAAACACACGTTGCTCCCTGCGCAACTCTCGCCTTGCCACCGCGCACGTACGTCACTGCCACTCCCTTTTCCTTAGCTGTGTATCCCAGATTCGCGACATGCACTACAGTGGAATTCAACCGTATACGCACCGGCGATTTTTCATCATCGAGCTTCGAATAATCGAATTTCGCCAGCACCACGTCTTCCATCGTATTCCCCGGCGCGATCCCCGGAACCAGCGAACGCACCAGCAATCGTGGCACCGACGCAATTCCATCCGGAAAATGATAAATGTATGGCTCATCATCGCGATGCGTCACTTCCATCCCGATGCCCGGCCCATCCTCATCGGTGATTCCTAGGCCCGCGAATCCCGGCAAATAGCCCAGTCCCGCCATGTCCCCAGCCGGCACCGCATCAATTCCCACACCATAGAGCCCATACATCGAAGTCTGGAAAAACGGAATCACATCCGGGCTGACCTTCACATCCTTCAACAAATAATCCTTATAACTTGTCTTCGCGAGATACTCTTTTTTCTCTGTTGCATTCCGCGGCGCCAGATAATCCACCTTATCTGTATACAGCCGCAACAAATCCTTCTGCGCCGCCGCAGACAATGGCGTCTTCGGCAGAAACTCCGGCCACGGTGTTTGATACAAGCCCGGCACCAGTTTGTCCGCGCCAAATGTCTCCTTGTCGAAGAAGACTCCCTGCGTCATGCCGCGCGAAGAATAAAATTTGCGATCGAAATACGTTTCGAATCGCTTCACCTCAATTCCCAACTCCTGAAATAACTGCTTACCCTGCGCACTATACAAATTAGGTGCCGTAATCGTTTGTGATCCGCCGTAGCCAATCAGCAACCGACTCGAAGTCTGAAATTCGTTGCGCTTGGCATGTCCCCCAAAATCATCGTGATTTTCCAGCACCAAGATCCGCGCCTTCGGCCCCGCTGCTTGCCGGTAAAAATATGCCGCGGAAAGCCCGCTGATTCCCCCACCCACCACGATCAAGTCGTACGTCTCCGTATCGCGCGCCGGTTCCGTCCACTTCTTTCCATCGCGCATGGCATGCGCCACTTCCCAAGATCCATCGTGCGAGCCGCGCATTCCCGTTTTCGCTGGAGGATAATAGCCGTGCGCCTTCTCCGGTGCGTACGAAGAATCCGGATCCTGCAGTGCTTGCTCCCAAAACGTTCCCGGCATCGCCAGCGATCCGCCAATCGCCACGCTCATTCCATTCAAAAAGTCGCGTCTCTTGATCTTGCGCTTCATGCCTAATTCGCGATCCGTTTTATCGTTTTTCACTCTGCTCCCCTGGCTCTCGGATGTAATATCCCGCAACAATCTCCAACAATCACTTCAAGAGCTTATCCCAACGTATGAGTATCGGAAAAGTTGCACCACAATATCGCTTTCACCAACATTTAACATGCAAAGATTCGTTATCTCCGATTGATTTTTTCCTTACAAAAACCACCCGCCAGATGTATCGCTGCCTTCCCCAATCTCGTCTAATTATTGACGAACCATCAGTCGAGTTTTCTTCAGGTGCCAAGCGCATTTGTAGTCCGCTTTACTTGGGGAATTAAATCAAAGGAGTATTGCATGAAACTCTCGAAGTTTTCTCTCGCCGTTCTCGGTGCTTCCTTTTTGCTGTCTTCCGCCGCATTTGCTGGCAACACCGCGAAAGGCAAACTTCATCTCGCAGAAACCGTTACCGTGGACGGCAAGCAGTTGAAGCCTGGCGACTATAACGTTGAATTCGACGGCGCTGGCTCGGACGTGAAGCTCAACATCACCAAGGGCAAGGATACTCTCGTTACTGTTCCGGCTCATGTCACCGCGGACCTCGGGAAAGTGCACGATGGTTATGGCAGCAAGACGGAAGCCGACGGCTCCAAGTCATTGATCTCCATCATCACTGGCGGCAAGGAATACGATCTCACCGGAGGACAGAACGCCGCGGCCTCCACTCCTGCTCGTTAACAACTAGCAATTCGCTGTTTCGGGCCTCCGCTCGATTTGAACGGAGGCCTTTTCTATTCTGCCCGCAACCCTTCTGAGCTTCACGTAAATATTAGCCTTCGTCGCTTCGCATTCCCACGCTATGATGTCGCGTCTCCCACTGCGCAGAATCTTGCGTTGCGTAAGGATCACCTTGCCTTTGCCCAAAAATTCCAGGATTCCTTTCGCGCCCTTGATATTCGCTGGCCTTCTTTTATTTGCCGCGGGCGCCGCACTGTTGATTTTCTCGCCCGGCAACACCTTCTCCGCCTGGCTCCGCTGGCTCGCCCTCATACTTCTCGCCATCGCCGGACTTCCCAAACGCTCCCTCACCTTCTGGATCTTCTTCTCCATGCTGGTGGGCCTCGAAATTGGCCTCGACCATCCGCAATTTGCCGCACACCTGCGCATCCTCAGCGATATTTTTCTTCGCCTCATTAAAGTCATCGTTGCCCCGCTCATCCTCGGCACGCTCGTTACCGGCATCGCCGGTCACGGCGATCTTCGAAAAGTCGGTCGGATCGGCCTCAAAAGCCTCATCTATTTCGAGGCTGTCACCACCATCGCGCTCTTCATCGGTATCTTCGCGATTAATATTTCAAAAGCCGGCCAAGGCCTCGTCTTGCCGACGGCCACTCCCACGGAACAAATACCCCAGTCCCCCACTCCGCTTCGCTGGGGCGATTTTCTGCTCCACATTTTCCCCGAAAATATCGTGAAGGCCATTGGCGACAATCAAATTCTTCAGGTAGCCGTTTTCGCCGTTCTCTTCGGCATCGCTCTCACCCGCGTTCCAGAAGCGACGCGTCAACCTCTTCTTTCCCTCGCTGAGTCTCTCACCCAAACCATGTTCCGCTTCACTAATATCGTGATGTATTACGCGCCCATTGGTGTTGGAGCCGCCATGGCCTACACCGTCGGCCACATGGGCATCAGTGTGCTCCTTCCTCTCGGCAAACTGCTTCTCACCGCCTACGCCGCGCTGCTTTTCTTCTTGCTGCTCGTTCTGCTGCCGATTGCCTTCTTTGCAAAACTCCCACTTCGCCGTTTTCTCAATGCCATCGCCGAACCCGCCACTATCGCCTTCGCCACCAGCACTTCCGAAGCCGCGCTGCCCCGCGCCATGGAGTGCATGGAAGCATTCGGCGTCCCGCGCCGCATCGTGGCCTTCGTGATTCCCGCTGGCTACAGCTTCAATCTCGATGGCTCCACGCTCTATCTCGCCATGGCTTCTATTTTTGTCGCGCAAGCCGCTGGCATCCCAATGTCCTGGTCGCAGCAGCTACTCATGGTTTTCACTCTGATGCTCACCAGCAAAGGTGTTGCCGGAGTTCCCCGCGCGGTGCTCGTAGTTTTGCTCGCCACTTCCGCCACATTTCATCTGCCCACTGAGCCGATCTTCATCATCCTTGGTGTAGACGCGCTCATCGACATGGCACGCACCGCCGTCAACGTGATTGGAAATTGCCTTGCCAGCGCGGTAATCGCAAGGTGGGAAGGCGAGCTGGTTACGCCGGATTCAACTCCACAACTTCAGGTCTAGGCGCGCACGTTTCTGGCAGCACGTTGCCGCAGCGCAACAACACACGCCACAAAGCAGAATCTTACGGTTTCTCGAATCTAACGCCTCAAATGCTAAAACGTGAAGTTGAGCTGCAGGTCGATCCGGCGATTCGCCGTGTTATCCCCATAGGGCCGACCCGCTAGTTGATTCGATTCTCCAAACGATGGCGAACCTAAATTTCCAATCGGCGCTGCCAGATTCACATTGTTAAAAATATTCCGTACGCTCGCGCTCAGCGTCAACGCGTACCGCTTGTTCGTGGCTCCTGCTCCTGCGTCCATTCCGCGACCGCCACCACCACCGCCGGGACCGCCACGCCCGCCGCCACCACCTCCCGGGCCACGACCAAACGTCCCTCCACCCATGCCGCCGCCTTGACCGCCGGCACTCGACGCATTTTCCAACACTGGACCAAATCCAAATGTCTTGCTCACTCTCACGTTTAACGTAAATCGGCCCGGCCCCTCGCCGTAATTAATGGGAATGGGCGTATAGCCCGGCGCGGGTGTCGCATCGAAGCATCCAAATTTTGTCTGCGTTGCTGTTGCGCACGTTGCAAACGCCGGCCGCGTATTGAAAACATTATCCTGATACAAATCCTGTCCGGTCGTAATGTTGAACGGAATCCCGGAACTCACGATCATAAATGGACTCAGACGAAAGCCGCGCGGCAGCCCCATCGTTCCACCCATAAACACCCGGTTTCGAATATCGAACGCGGAACGCCCGTAATCCTGTTGCAAATCGTACGGATTCGAAGCGAACGTCGACGCTCCCGCCGTATCGCTATTCGAATAATTCAATACGTAATAGCCAAACAGCGACAGCTTCGCGCCCAATCGGACACTTCCGTTCACAATGAATTGCTTCTGCTTAAACGTTCCCTCCGACTGGTATTGAAACAAGTTGCCCGCGTCCACATTCGGACGAATTCCCGTCACCGGATCAGCCGGATTCAGATTGTTGATATACAGCTGGCGATCCCCGCGCGACTGCAAATACGTAAACGCGACGTTCGCGACCTTGCTCAACTGCCGCTCCAGCGTTACTCCAGCCTGAATCGTATACGGCGCATGCAAATTGGAATTCTGCACATACTGCGTCGGCGCGGTACTCACCGGCAAAGGCCCCGTGGTGGGAATATTGCCTAAGAAGAACGACGGATTCTGCACCAGGAATTGCCGCTGCGCAACTCCGTTGAAACGCACATCCTGCAACACCAAGTCATACGTGAACCGGTCGTAGAACATGCCGAACCCGCCACGCAACACCGTCTTCGGCGGATTTTTCGCGTTTCCGCCAATTCCCCACGCAATTCCGAGTCGGGGCGCGAAGTCCGCCTTGTTCGCCAAATTATTCTGCCCTTCAAAACGCAACCCATAGCTGATCGTTACGTTTTGCCGCACCTTCCAATCATCCTGCACCCACAATCCCACATCGATCAACGTCACCGTCGACGTCGGCACTCCCACGTTTTGCGTGTAGAAGCTCGCTCCTCCGCCCAGCGCCTGAATCTGCGGAATCGTCAGCCCATTCGCCAGTCCCTTCTCCGTGATTTGGTATGCCTCAATCGGCGTTATCAAACAGTTGTTTGTTGGCGTAACCAC
>DASXBH010000485.1:0-2836 GCA_036491775.1 Candidatus Acidiferrum sp. | reverse complement strand
GCCTCGATGATCAGGGATTTCGTGGAATACGGAAAGACACGAACGGTGATGGAAGCTTACGAACGGAAGCTGGAACTGCCAAAATAGGCGCCAAGGCGAAGACTTTCGTTTAACTCGTTGAACTCGCGAAGGACCGGGCTGGTGCGTGCGGCAGCCCGGTCTTTTTTTTATGCACTCGAAATGGCAGCAATCGGCTTCGCTCCATCGCGCCAACCGGTACGCACGAATCCAGAAATACCTCGATACAGCCCCACGTTTCACCTCATGCGTCGCTTTCCAAGCGCTTTTCGCAGAGTTCTATGCGGCCGCATGTGAATTTTCAGGAATGTCGGACAGTGTTGGTCCTTCACCGTACAATGCGCCGCAACGTTTTGCGATAGACTGACGCCAGTTAGTTGGCCCCGAGGGTAATCGTTTACCCGGAGGACATCTGAATGAGCACGGCCGATCAACCGGCACCCGAAGACGTGAAACGCCTGACGGGATGCATCAACGACCTGGCAACGATCCTGGAGTTTCCGGCCATTTGGGCGGGCTATGAATCGCCGCAAATCGTGGACAGCCTTCTGGATGCTCTGCTGCGCATGTTGCCCTTGGAATTTGCGTATGTGCGAATTGCCGGCGGAAAGGATGCCCGTGCCTGGCCTTTCGAGGCGATTCGATCGGCCCACCGGGAGTACACGAGTGTCGAGACGTCGAACATTCGCTGTGCACTGGACCGGTGGATGGCGCCGCAACTGTCCGCCTCTCGTCTATTGATTGACAATCCGATTGGTGAAGGCTTCCTGATGATCACGGCCTTCCCTCTGCGGCCGCTAGACAACAACGGTATTCTCGTGGCCGCTTCCACGCGTTCCGACTTCCCGACACAAATCGAAGATCTTCTTTTGCGCGCCGCGGTGAATCAGGCGTGCACCGCGATACAGGAGGCGTGGAGGCGGGCGGAACGCCAGCCGGCTGCCGACCAGCTTGCCGCGGGCAAGCGGACTGAGGAGGCCCTGAGGCAAAGCGAGGAACGCTTCCGGCGTTACTTCGAACTCGGATTGGTCGGCATGGCCATGACCTCGCCGGAGAAAGGCATCTTTGAAGTAAACGACGAAATTTGCCGCATCCTGGGCTATCAGCGCATAGAGCTGCTGCAGAAAACCTGGGCCGAACTAACCCATCCCGACGATCTGGCCGCCGATGTACAACAGTTCAACCGCGTCCTGAAGGGCGAGATCGACGGCTATACCCTGGACAAACGCTGGATTCGCAAAGATGGCCGGGTCATCGACAGCATCATGTCCGCGAAGTGTCTGCGACACGCCGACGGTTCCGTCAACTATTTTATCGGGCTGCTCCAGGACATTACGCTCCGCAAGCAGGCGCAAGAAGAACAGCGCAGGCTCGCCGCGCTCGTCGAGAATAGTCCGTACTTCATTGGCATCGCGTCTCTCGACGGGCACGCACAAATTGTTAACTCCGCTGGACGCGCCATGGTTGGTTTGGAGAATGCGGCCCAAGTGTTGCAGACCCGGGTGCTGGACTTTATCGCCGAGGGAGATCAGGAAGAATTTCAGCAGCATGTTTTGGCAACTGTTTTGCGCGAAGGCCAGTGGGAAGGCGAATCCCGTTTCCGGCATTTCAAAACTGGTGCGACCATTCCGACAATGCAACGAATTTTCCTGATGCGCGAGCCGGGAACCGATCGCCCGGTGGCCATGGGCACCTTTGCCTTTGACGTCTCCGAGCGAAAGCGTTCTGAGGAAGCGCTGCGCTCCGCGCAAGCGCAGTTGGCTCACATCGCGCGCGTCAATACCATGGGGGAATTGACCGCATCCATTGCGCATGAGATGAATCAACCGCTCGCCGCCATCGTTACCAATGGCGATGCAGCCCTTCGTTGGCTCGGACAGACACCGCCAAACGTCCCTGAAGCACAGACGGCGATCGAGGAAACGGTGCGGCAGGGGCATCGCGCCAGTGATGTAATCACGCGGATTCGCGGTTTGCTCCGAAGAAGTCCTCGCGACCTCTCCGCGGTGAATCTGAACCGGGTGATAGACGAGGTGCTCGCCTTGACGAGTCATCAACTTGCTGAAAACAGCGTCAAAGTGCGCACCCAATTTCAAGTGGACCTTCCGTTTGTGACCGGCGACTTCGTGCAGTTACAACAAGTTCTCGTGAACCTGATCCTGAACGCCATCGAAGCTATCACTGCGCACAACGCGGTGCGCGATCTGGTACTCACCACGGAACGCCAGGGAACAGGCGAAGTGCTGATTCGTGTTCATGATTCGGGAACAGGAATTGATCCCCGCCACGCCGATCAGCTTTTCCATCCTTTCGTCACAACGAAAGCCACGGGGCTGGGTATGGGTCTGGCCATCAGCCGTTCTATTATTGAAGCTCACGGAGGCCGCCTGTGGACCACGCCCAATGAGACACACGGGGCAACTTTCCAGTTCTCTCTACCGCTTCGCACCGTCGAGTGATGCATGCCGGAAACGGATTCCACCGTATACGTCGTGGATGACGACTCAGCCGTCCGAAAAGCCTTGGACAGCCTGATCCGTTCGATTGGGCTCAAGGCCCGTTCCTTCGCCTCTGCCGACGAATTCCTGCGCGCGGATCTTCGCGGCGCTCCCAGTTGCGTGATTCTGGATGTAAGAATGCCGGGGTTGAGTGGTCTTGATCTTCAGAACGAATTGCAGCGACTTGAAAATTCCATTCCCGTTATTTTCATCACCGGCCACGGAGACATTCCCATGGCGGTGCATGTGATGAAAGCAGGGGCGGTGGAGTTTCTCAGCAAACCGTTCCGTGACCAGGACCTTGTTGACGCTATTCAACA
>DASXBH010000484.1:0-12494 GCA_036491775.1 Candidatus Acidiferrum sp. | reverse complement strand
TCGGTTTGAGAGCACCGAGTTTTGGGAGGGATTTGGTCTAGGGAAGATCGAGCTGAACTATGTCGGAATGTTCTTCGGTGCGTTCGAGGACGACGTCGCGACCGTCTGGGGAAATGTCGAAGTCGCGAATGTCGAAGCCGGCGGGCAGGTTGGTCAACTGCGATTCGGCGCCCGTTTCGAGATCGATGCGCCATAAATTTTTATGTTGAATCTCGCCGCGCAGGAGCACGAGGGAGCGTCCTCCGGGGAGAATGGCCAGATGCCGAGCGCCCCGAGTCAGGGTAAGAGTTGGCAAGGGACGTGCAGCGCCGCTGGCGGTGACGGACTTCAATGGAAATGTTGTGCCGATGTCGGGGCCGGAGTAGACCACGAACTGGCCGTCGGGGGCCCAAACGGGATCGACCGAGTATTCCTGGACGAGAGTGGCAGGAGAGCGACCGTCAAGCGGTATGCGGTAAAGGTGCGGAACTCCGTGATCGACTGCCGCGGAGGTGATCGATTGACCGTCCGAAGTCCAAGCAGGAGCGCCCTGAAGATCGAGCGAATCGGCAACAATGCGAGCCTTCGAGCCATCGGCTTGGATGACATACAACAAAGCTTGCCCGTTTTGTCGAACCGAGAACGCGATACGCTGCCCGTCAGGTGAAATAGCCGGGCCGCCAAAGACGCGCGCTCCGGGAGCGCTCCACAATTGCGTTCCCGTTCCGTTGACAAGTTTCCAGATGCTCTCGCTGGTACCGGTCGCAGATATATAGACAAGATAGTCGGGACCAAGTCGCGGCGAAAACCCGGTCGTGGAAGTCAGGGAGATTTGGTTGACTGCTGACACCTCGACAGGTGAGTCAGCGATCCGGAGGCGCCAGAGAGTTTTTTTCGGACTAGCGATGGTGGCGACCAAGCGACGGCCGTCGGCAGTTGCGGCTAAAGAGGTGTACCGTCCAGGGCCGGCGCTCAACTTGTGGGGAATGCGGCGCTCCACGTCCTCACTATAAAGCCACGGTCCCGAACCGTCGGGATCGCTAGCGAGGTACGCCAGGGTACGGCGATCCAAAAACACAGGATGAGTGACGCGGCCGAAATGAGATGTAATTCGTTCAGGGGTGCCGCCCGTTGGCGGGATGCGCCAGATGTCTAATTTGTCTGGGAGAGTACCCAGAACGAAATAGATGAATGCAGCGTCGGGAGCCCACAAGGGAAAGTGACTGTGCAGTCCCGCGGGCGCAGTAAAGATAGGTTGACCGTCGGAGCGCTTGCCGCCATCGGACACGAACAGCGGGTCTCCCGGTCCGGGAGTGTGATACGTCAGGCGGGAGCCGTCGTGCGACCAGTCGAACTCAGCCACACCTTCGAGATAGGGTGTTGGCTGGCCGCCTAGTGTGGGCACTGCCCAGACGCTGATGTCGCCGCCGTTGCCACTCGAGCCGTTCTGATTGCGAATCCAAAAAATGACGAGAGAGGCATCGGGCGAGAAACCTAGAGTGCGGACCGATGGATTGACGAGTTCCGGTGCACTGCCGCGGGTGAGATTGTGAAACTGCCCCGAGCCAACCTGGGTAACCCAAACGTCCATTCGTCCGTCACGGTCCGAGAGAAACGCAACGAAATGCCCGTCGCGAGAGACGGCGGCGGCTTGCGCTGTGCCATCGAAATCCGTGACTGGTTGAAAGCGTGCGTCGGCGATTGGGTTTCGCCAGAAGTATTCCTTCTTTTGTAACCAGAGAATTGTGCCAATCGCCAGAGCGGTGACCACGGCGGTCAGCGGGATGAGCCGCTTCCACTTAGCGTTGGTGCGAGACTCTGATAGCTCTGGCGACGCCAAGGGTTGTTGCGTAGCGGAAGAACTCGCACCCGGAAGTGCAGACGGAAACGACGCGGGCGTATTGTTGGCGATTTCTTGTGCAGGGGGGAGATTGCGGCTGCGGGTCCAGGCGTCTAGCTCGGTGCGAGAGGCGTGGACGGAGCCCATGCGGTCGTGCAGGTGGCGGTGAACCGGCATGCCTTCGCGCTTTTCCCAGCGTTGCACGGTGGTGACGTCGCGGTTGAGGTAGGTGGCAATTTCCTTCCAGGAGTCGAGGCGGTCTTCGGGCGGTGTCACGGATGGCGGCGTGTTGGCTGAGGGTTCGCCCATCTCGTTCTCCTGAAGGTGGCAGGAATGGTGTGTCGACGTGGCGCCCGATTGTAACTCCACAAACGAGGGACGGCAAAAGACAGTATTCGACGGCATGCGGGGCAAATAGAGCCGACACTGCACCTTCCTGTTTGACCCGTGAGCCGAGGTGGCGGAAGGTGACCGGGCGTCTCCAACCGGCGACGCCGAAAAGAAAAAGGAGACAGTCATGAAGAAAAAATTGACGCTATTCGCAATATTCACCGCAGCGCTGGTGGTCGCGGCACATCACTACGCGGGAAGTGTCGGGGCGACAGGGGCGAGTGGGTTCACAGCCACAACGCTGGCCAAGGGCACGCTGGGTTCATTCGACGTTTTTAATCACGCCGTTCTGCCGCCGACCACCACGAGCGATGACGACGACAAGGACGGAGACAAAAATATCTGGTTATCGATGCAGAAGACAAAAGGCTCCTCCGACCTCTATGTGCAGAGCAATGTATGGGCAGCGGGAGGGAGTACCGGGTGGCACTCGCATCCTGGACACAGCCTGATTATCGTGACGGCGGGGACGCTTACGGACTACGAGAGTGACGATCCGGAATGCAAGCCGCATGTATACACACAAGGAATGTCGTTTGTGGATGCTGGTGGTAGCCACACGCACATCATCCGGAACGAAGGCACAGTTACGGCGACAAACATCGCGGTTCAGCTTATACCGGCGGGTGCGGCGCGACGGATTGACGCACCGACAGCACCGCCAAACTGCCCGTCGAATATCAAGTAATGGACTGATGGACGGCGTTTGCGGTTGATCTTGCGGACGGGGGGCGCGATGTATCGTGCCCCTACGAGTGTCGGCTTAGCGGCGCTTTAGGGATTCTAGTTCTGCCAGAGTGTGGGGCCAGTCGTCGCGGAGGAGGCGGGAGAGGCTGCGGTCGGCTAAGAGTTTGTTGTTAGTTTGGCACTGCGGGCAGTAGTTGGTTTCGTTGTCGGCGTAGCGGATGCGTTGAATCTCCTGGCCGCAGCGAGGGCAGGGTTGGCGATAGCGTCCGTGGACGGCCATGTCCGGGCGGAAGGCAGTGACTTTTTCTGGAAAATTTGCGGCGGCTTCGGCGCGCAGTTTGTCGCTCCAGAGAGTGAGAGTGTCGCGCGTGGCGTTGAAGAGCGTTTGCCATTCCGCGGGTTGCAATTTGTGAGTGAGCGCGATGGGAGAAAGTTTGGCGGCGTGGAGGATTTCGTCGGAATAGGCGTTGCCAATGCCGCTGAGGATGCGCGGATCGGTGAGAGCGCGTTTGAGAGTGCGATTTTCCGCGGTTAGCGCGGCGCGGAAGGAATCGAGATCGGCGGAGAAAATCTCCAGGCCGCCGGGATCGATGGCGCGGAGAGCGTCTTCACCAACGAGAAGATGCAGGGATGCGCGGTGTTTTGTGCCGGCCTCGGTAAGGAGCAGCGAGTTGTTGGGAAAATCGAAGGCGGCGAGATTGTTACGGCCGGCGAGCTTGGCATTTTGCGGGCGCCAGTGCAGGCGGCCGGCAATCATGAGATGAAGGACCAGCCAGAGATCGCGGTCGAGGCCGATGGCGATGCGTTTGCCGATGCGGCGAAGTGCGCGGACGGTGAGGCCGTCGACGGCGGCGATGGGCGGCTGCGCGGTACGGAGAAGGAGCAGTCCTGCGACGCGGACGCGGTGGAGAGGTTGGTTGAGGATGCGGGGTTCGAGGGCGGTGAGGTAGGCGGCGATGTCGGGGAGTTCGGGCATGGAATTGAAAATACTCCGGGGAGAAAAGAAGAGTCAATTTGTGCGGTTAAGACAGGAGGATGGAGGACGTGCGTGACGTTCTGATGCCACGGGCAGACCGCCGGTAGAGTTTGGGCTTGCGGGTATTGGCACGATGTATCGTGCCCGTATGGGAATCGGAGTTTAGGGTTTCTCGTTCCACCACCAGAGCGGGGCGAGGGGTTTTTGTTGGGGGTAGATTTCGTCCAGGGTGTTGCCGTCGAAGAGTTCGCCATTTTTCATAACGTATTGGATGGTGTTGGTGTTGTGGATGTCGTCGAGCGGATTTTTTTCGAGAACGACGAGGTCGGCGAGTTTGCCGGGTTCGATGGAGCCCAAGTCTTGCGCGAAGCCCATCGCTTCGGCGCCGCGAATCGTTGCGGAACGAAGCACGTCCATGTTGGAAGCGCCGCCAGAAGCCAGCGCCCACATTTCCCAGTGATAGCCAATGCCTTGAAACTGGCCGTGGCTGCCGATGCAGACGCGTCCGCCGGCTTTGATGAGTTTGGCGTCTTGCGCGGCGAGTCGCGGAAAGGCGAGTTCGTCTTTGCGCGTCCAGGTACGGCGACGGCGGGTGTGATCGTCGACGATATTGTGCGGAATGAATCGCCGAACTTTTGGATCGTCGTGAACTTCGGTGTTCTCGTAAAAGTAATTTTCCGCCCACGGACCGCCGTACGCGACGATGAGAGTCGGCGTGTAAAAGATGCCGGAGCGCGACCAGAACTGAACAGTGTCGTCGAAGATCGGCGTGATGGGCAGACTGTGTTCGTTGCCGCTGAAACCGTCGATGGCGTGGGTGAGATCGAGTTTCATGTCGAGGGCGCCTTCGGTGGTGGGCATTACACCTTCTTTTTTGCAGGCCATGACCATCCACTGCCGCTGCTTGCGATTGCCGACGAGATAGGACTTCAGATAAGTGGTGCGATAAAACTGGCGATAGCGGCGCACCACGTTGTCGGCGTCTTCGAAGGACTGAAAACTGGTGTCGGGAAAAACGCCGGGTCCGGTGGAGTAGGGACGCGGGCCGAGAATTTCTCCGGTGTCGACGAGATCTTGATACGCAAACATATCGTTGGTGCCAGTTTGCGGATCGCGGCCAGCGGTGACGCCGTAGGCGAGATTGGCGAGAAAGCTCCAATTTTGAAGGTCGAGAACGCCGCGACGAATTTCCGTCCAGTGGGGATGAATGTCGATGAAACCGGGCACGATGGTTTTGCCGGAGACGTCGATAACTTTGGCGCCGGACGGGACGGAGACGGAGCCGCGTTTGCCAACGGCGACGATGCGATTGTCTTTGATGACGACTTCGGAATCTTCGAGGATGTCGTCGCCATGCATGGTGATGACGCGAGCACCGCGAAGGACCGCTTCACCAGAAGGCGTGTGACGCGGAAACTGTAAATTGATAGTGATGACTTCGGGATTGAGTTTGGGGAGAGCAGACTTGTCGGCAGATTTCGAGGCGTCGTCGGGAGATGCCGCGGCGGGCGTGGGCTTTTTTGCGGACGAGCCGGAGTCAGGCGCGGATTTCTTAGCGGCGTCGTCAGCTTCGGATTTTTGTGGCGGCTCGAAAGAAACTTGATCGAGGGGCAGGCGGAAGAACGTGGAACCTTCGGCCCAGGTCAACGTTTTTCCATTGTCGGCGAAGCCCATGTAATCGCCGCCGACATCGGTAATTTTGCGAAGAGGAACGGGCGAGCGAGAAATATCGACGGTGACGGGTTGGCCGCCCATGCGAGGAAGCGCCAAAAGATAGACCTGATTGGTTAGTTGTGCGAGCGCCCATTTGCCGTCGGGGCTGATGCGGACATCGTCGGCGGGATTTCCATCGGGCTGGTCAGGATCGGGGAACCAAACTTTTCCAACTACTTTAACGATGGGGCGACGGTCGGTGCCATCGTAGCGCATCGACATCAAGCCACTTTCGGAAGAGACGTAGACGCGGTCAGGCTCGGGGCCGAAGTGCGGCTTCGCTGCGCCACGAGCGGGAAGAATGAGATTAGCGTCGCCTCCATCGGCGGGCAGCCAGATCACATCCATGTTGACGGGCTTTGCGTCCCACTCGTCGAACTGTTCGACATGGGCTTGACGCGGGGCGCGGAGTGCGACGATGCGTTGGCTATCCGGAGAAAAATTGAGATCGCGATAATAGGCGGGGACGCGGGTAAGCTGCTGCGGAGTGCCGGTGCCATCGGCGCGTGTTTTCCAGATTTGTCCACCATCGATTGTCCAGGTGACATAGGCAATCCATTGGCCATCGGGCGACCACGCGGGAGTGAATTCGTGCGCGGAATCTTTGTTGAGGCGATGAGGAGTACCGGCGGGAAGATCCATCAAGTACAGATGAGTGAGCGCGGAAAACACCAGGCGCTTGCCGTCGGGAGATTGCACGGGTTGCTGAATCAGACGCAACTGGACGGGGCCGTTTTCAACGCGCAAAGCAACATTGAGATCCGGCCCGAGTTCGCGGGAGATTTTGGCGGAGAAGGGAATTTCTTTTTCGTCGCCGTTGGCAACGGAGATGCGGTGAATTTTGCCACCGTACGCGATGACGATTTCCTTGCCATCGGGCGTGAATGCGTAGTTGGGAAGGAAGTCGCGGGTGAAAAGAGATTCCTGGTCGTCGCGCTGGACGGGATATTTGAGCCAGTGCTCTTCGCCATTTTTGAGATCGCGAATGCGAAGGCCAGTTTCGGTTTCGACGCGGGTGGCAAAGACCAGCAGGTTGCCATCGGGAGAGATTTCAGGACGCATGGCGCTGCCGGGGGCGTCGGTGACGGGGTCTTCATCGCCAGTGGTGAGATCACGACGCATGATCTGGGAAAGCGGGAAGACGACGTTGTAGAAACCGTTGGGATGGCGGCGGGAGGCGTAATAAAGGTAGCGACCATCTTTGGAAGGTGATGCGCCCATGGCGTTGGTCCACTGACGGGGAGTAGAGTCTGGCTTGGTGTGGGATTTGGTGATTTGGACTCCGGCGCCGCCTTTGAGGTGGTACATCCAAAGTTCCGAGGCGCCAATAGGAAATTGCGTAAAGCGTGCGGCGATAACGTAATTGCCGTCGGGCGTCCACACCGGCGAGGCGAATTCACTTTGATCGTCTTGGGAGAGCTGCTTGGCGTGGGAGCCGTCGATATCGGCGATCCAGAGATTTTCTGAACCGCCGCGGTCGCTGATGAAGGCGAGCTTTTTTCCGTCTGGAGAAAAACGCGGCTGCGAGTTGAAGGCCATACCACTGGTGATTTTGCGGGCTTCGCCGCCGGAGAAGGTCATGGTGTAAAGATCGCCGACGAGTTCGAAGACCAGGGATTGGCCGTCGGGGGAAACGTCGAGCGAGAGCCAAGTGCCCTGATCGGTGGTGAAGTCTACGTTGCGGGTGGGCTTCAGCGGGAGTGGGAGATCTTTTTTTGTGTCGGGCTTGGCGTCGGGTGTGGGCTTGTCGGCGGCGGCGCGGGAAGGTGGAACGAAGAGGAGAAGGAAAGCGGCATAGCAGATGCTGAAAAGACTTTTCGTTGAGCTCATTTGTCGTGTCCTTCGAGAAGGGGCACATCGTAGTGGGGGGATGGGGGGTTCGTCAATGAGGAGGAGTTTAGGATTCAGGAGTTTAAGGAAAGCGAGGTGATGCCGAGATCGAAGAGGGATCCATGCCCCCGGCCGCGCCGAACAGCGGCGCGGAGGAGAAAGGCCGGGTCACTCCGCTCAGGATGACGGTTTGGGTGATGTGCTGCGTGGATTGGGGGTGGGATTTGAGTCTAAATCGACAGAACCCGCCACACCTTGGTGGGGTGCGATCATGAGTTATCGCGGGGACAGTTGGCCTTGTTCTGGCCGGTTGAACAGTAGTTAGTCTTGGGCGTAACACATACCCTTCCTGAACCAGTCCCGCCGTAGATTTGCATCAGTTTTCAGGCCACTGACCCGCCGGCATTGGTATGCGCCGGCACGGCAGGAACGCGGCGAAGCTTACGGGGGAATTCTGTGAAGCGCCAGAGTCTCGCTCTGCTCATCCTGTTCGCGCTGGTCCTTGGCGGCTGCGCACAAGCGAATATCAGTTCGCTGAAGTCTCCGACACCGACGCCCACGCCGACTCCCACTCCGACGCCTCAACCTTTTGTGCTGACCCTTACGCCCGGGACGTCCACATTACGCGGGGGCTTGTCGCAACAATATATTGCAAAAACAAGTGATGGCAGCACGCCAGCGTTTACCTGGGCGGTGAACGGCGTGGTTGGCGGCGGTGCGGACACGGGAACGATCAGCGCCGCTGGACTTTATACCGCGCCACAATTTCCGCCGGTCACGGGACCGGTGACGGTTGCGGTTGCTGAAGTTGCGGACACGACGAAATCAGCGACGGCCAGCTTGACGCTGCAAAATCCGATCCCACAAATCACCGCGGTGACACCTGCGCCCATCGATATCGGCACGTTCACGCTGACGGTGAGCGGCACGCAATTCGCGCAAGGCGCGGTGGTGAATTTTGGGAATACAGCGCTGCCGACCACGTGGCTGTCGCCGACACAGCTTACGGCTATGGGCACGGCGACGCCTGCGCAGGCCGGGCCAATTGCGATTACGGTGCAGAACCCAGCGCCGGGTTCGGTTTTGTCGGCGCCGTTTACGGTACAAGTTTCCACGCCCAACCCGAATATTACGGTGACGGTGACACCTGCGACGGCGTCGGTGGGCGCCGGCAACCTGGCGCAATTTATTGCCACGGTGACCAACACCACGGATCTGGATGTGACGTGGTCAGTGAATGGCGTGATCGGCGGAAACAAAACTTTGGGCTACATCAATTCGCACGGAATTTACACCGCGCCGTACGCCACGCCAACTCCGAACAGCGTGACGATTACCGCGACCAGCCTGGCGAATCCGGCGAAGAGCGGCAGCGCCGCGGTGACGTTGCAGAATCCTGTTCCGGTGCTGAGTTCGATCACGCCAGTTCAGCTGGGCGCCGGACCATTTCAGTTGACACTGTACGGAACTGGATTTGTGAGCACGTCGACGGCGACGTTTGGCGGCCAGCCGCTCAGCGTTACGTATGTGACGTCGAATATGATCACGGCGATTGGCGCGGTGACGGCGGCGCAAGCGGGCACCAACGTTCCAGTGGTGGTCACCAACCCGACGCCCGGCGGCGGAACATCGGGCTCACTGTCAGAGCAAGTGCTGAGCAGCAGTGCGGCGACCCCCGCAGAAGCGGCCACACGGTTTTTGGAGCAGTCATCATTTGGGCCTGACCCGGAATCGTTGAATCAATTGCAGCAACTGGGATTTGATCTTTATCTGCAGAACCAATTCGCATCGACGGTCACGCCGTACACACCACCACTGCAGAAAGCCACAGTCTACGATCTGCAGAATCGTTTCTTCCTGAACAACATTGCGGGCGGCGACCAACTGCGCGAACGAGTGGCGTTTGCGCTGAATGAAATGTGGGTGGTGGGCGCGGACAAGGTCAGCGACCCAGTAGGCTACACCAATTATTTAAATACGCTGAGCAAAGATGCGCTGGGCAACTATTTCAACTTGATGAATGAAGTCACGCTGACGCCGGCGATGGGGCATTACCTGGACATGGTGGATAACGATGCGCCGCCAGCCGGGCAGCACGCCAACGAAAACTACGCGCGCGAAATCATGCAGCTGTTCTGCCTGGGGCTCAATCAACTGAATCCTGATGGCACTCCGGCGCTGGACGGCACGGGAAATCCGATTCCTACGTACACGCAGGATGACGTGATGGCGTTGGGCCGCGCATTCACGGGCTGGACGTATCCCGTTGAGCCGGGCAAATCCGCACAAAGCCACAACCCTTCGTATTACGGCGGACCGATGGTGGCGGTGGAATCGAATCACGACATGGGCGCCAAGACTTTCCTGGGGCAGTCGATTCCTGGAGGCCAGACGGCGGAAGCGGACCTAACGTCGGTGCTGACGATTATTTTCAATCATCCCAATGTCGGGCCATTCGTGAGTCAGCAGCTGATTGAAAAGCTGGTGACCAGCAATCCGAGCCCGGGATACGTGCAGCGAGTGACGGCGGCGTTTAATACCGGAAAGTTTAATACGTATGGATCCGGGAATCGTGGCGACATGCAGGCCACGGTGGCGGCGATTCTGTTGGACCCGGAAGCGCGGCGCGGCGACGTTGCGGCAACGGTGGTGGCGACGGATGGCAAGCTGCGCGAACCGCTGGTGATGGAAATTGGCATCGCTCGCGCGTTTCATGCGCGTACCGATGGCGCCGGCCTGCCGTATGAGAGCGACCAGATGTCGCAAGACGTTTTCTTTCCACCGACGGTATTCAATTTCTTTCCGCCGGTAAATCCAATTTCAGGAACGACGCTGAACGGACCGGAATTCGCGATCTTCAATACGAACACCAGCCTGGCGCGAGCCAATTTCATCAGCGACACGGTGTATGGCGCGATTGGCTCGAACACGAAACTGGATTTCACGCCGGTGGTGAATGCGGGAACGCCAACACAAATGCTGGCGTGGCTGGGCACCCTTTTCCTGCACGGAGCGGTGCCCGATTCCATGGCGCAGACGATCAGCACCGCGATCAGCGCCGTGGATCCCAGCGACACAACGGGGCAAGCCAAAGCGGCGATTTATCTGGTGACGTCGTCGTCGATGTACCAGGTTCAGCACTAAGGGAGAGGCGGAAGATGTCACGACACACGCGAAGAGATTTCATGCGGCTGGCCTGCTGCTCGGCGGCGGGCGCATCGATGGTGAGCGGGCTAAGCAAATTCGGATTGGTAAGCGCGCTGGCGCAAGGCACGCCGGGGTACAAGGCGCTGGTGTGCATCTTCATGTTTGGCGGAAACGATTCGAACAACATGGTGGTGCCGATCGATTCGCGTTACACGGGATACCAGCAAGCACGCCCGACGCTGGCGATTCCGCAGGCGTCGCTGCTGCCCATGCAAATGGGCAATCAAGCTGCGTATGGATTTCATCCGAATTTGCCGGAACTGCAAGGATTCTTCAACAATCAGAAAAATCTTGCGGTGCTGGCGAATGTGGGCACGCTGGTGCAGCCAACGACGCAGGCGGCATATAAGAAATATCAAAATTTACCGGAGAACCTTTTCTCGCACTCGGATCAACAAGATCAGTGGCAGAGCGCGCAGTTGATGGGTACGCCGAATGCGGGGTGGGCGGGGAAAGTTGCGGATAGCGTGCAAGCTTCGCTGAATTCCGGGGCACTCTTCCCGCCGGTTTTGTCGATTTCGGGCAACGCGATTTTTTGCACTGGCGATACGACCAATCCGTTCACCATGAATCCCGGCCAGACGCCGGGCTTGCAGGGCTTCGATACTTCAGCGGCCTCGCAGGCGCGGTTTCTGGCCACGCAGCAGTTGCTGACGTTTGATAGCGGGCTCTCGATGGTGCAGGCGGCGAATAAAGTGACCGGGCAAGCGGTGCAATATTCCGTGGTGCTGTCGGACGCGTTGAAATCGGCGCCGACGTTGCAGACCAAGTTTCCGGATACGTACATTGCGCAGCAGTTGCAACAAGTGGCGAAAGTTATCGGGGTGAAAAGCGCGCTGGGGATGGGACGGCAGATTTTCTTCTGTGCGTATGGAGGATTCGATACGCACAGCGATCAACTGGCGCAGCAAACTCAATTGATGACGCAGTTGAGCCAGGCGATGTCGTCGTTCTACGACGCCACGCTGGAATTGGGCGTATCGAATTCGGTTACGACGTTTACGCTGTCGGAATTCAGTCGCACGCTGGAACCGGGATCGAATGGGGGTACGGACCACGCCTGGGGATCGCATCAAGTGATTTTGGGTGGCGCGGTGAAAGGAAACTCAGTGTACGGGACGTTTCCAACGGTGGCGTTGGGCGGGCCGGACGATGCGGACCAGAACGGGCGGTGGATTCCAACGACAGCGCTGGATCAATATGGGGCGACGTTGGCGTCGTGGTTCGGGGTGGGCGCCGCGGATTTGCCGAGTATATTTCCGAATCTGAAGAATTTCCCGACGACGAATTTGGGATTTATGGGGTAGAAATCTTTGCGGGACGGATTTGTCGACCAGAGAGAGAGCACAGACACAACGAGGGGCGCGCTGAGGTTGGCGCGCCTTTTGTTTTTGGGGGAGGCGTCACCCCTGAAGGGGTGAACTACAGGTCGCGGGAGGAGGATTATTTTGCGTTTGTGGTTATGGCAAGGAAGACGCGATCGTCTACCGGGACTGAGGTGGTGAAGACGGTGGAGGTTTTGGCGTCTGGTAAGGCGATTTGTTTTGCCAGGCCGCTCAGGGCAGGGCCGGCAGGATTAGGTGTGGTGCTGGCGCCATCTCCGGGCTGAAGCGAGATTCGCGTGGTCTTTGGAGTGCAACTGGTTGCGCCCAGGCAGGTGTCACGGATGAAGACTTGCCGCAGGCCGCTGTTGGGCGTAGCGGCGGAGGCGGCATTTGGAGTTGCGGCAGGCGTGCCGGAGGCGGTCGCCGTCGCGCCACTTTTTGTGGTGAGACTTTTTGTTACCGCGACGAACGCGACGAATCTTCCGCTGGCGCTGATCGACGGCAGAATCGCTTCGGTGCCGGTTAACGCGCCGCCCGGATCGGTGGA
>DASXBH010000483.1:0-4808 GCA_036491775.1 Candidatus Acidiferrum sp. | reverse complement strand
AAACGCATCGAATCCGGCTTGGACCTGCTTAAACAGATTCTCCAATTCACGCGGCGCCCGATAATGCGGATGGACGTGAAACTCGGCTGCTGAAGAATTGGAATTGCTAATCTGAAATGTTTTGGAGAATGGTGGGAAACCTAATCCCGCAGGGAGGAACGAAAATGCCGCGCCTTGACCAAGGCCTCGGAGAAATTTACGTCTGCTGAGATCGACAGACAAACGGTCCTTCCGGCGTCTACTCAGCGCAATGTCCTCCATTATTCCTGACGAAAGCGAAAATTTAGCACCGGGGCCAAAGAGCGTCAAGTTTGTGCCCCGGCGTGCACTGACAAGTAGCTTCCAGACAAGTGCGTCGCGCGTAAGCGGGTTGCGCATCATTCAACGCAGATGCTAGACTCCGCTTCGATTCGGATGGGTCAATCAAAAATAGAGCGACGCCGCTTCTTGACGACAATAACTGGGGCGACCGCAGCTTTCGCAATTCCTAAAAAATCTATTCTTCCAGCCGCTCGCACGCTCATCGAGCCGGCTTCTTCGGAGCCTATGCACTGGCCAAAACCAATCGGAAGTCCCGTACTCGATAGCCTGCACTACGCCATTGAATCTTCCCGCGATGTGACTACCCACTACGAAAAGATCGTCGAGGTCGCCTCCTGGATGGGCTATGAAGAACTCCCTATGCCGGAATTTACGCTGCCCTTTGGCGTGGGACAGGGAGACACTAATCAGGTCATCGATTTCGTCCTGGTCGCCGATTCCATTGACACCGCGTTCACTGACTTCGCCAAACACGAAAAATTTCAGGTTGATTACGATGGCCAGCACTGGTCCGACTCGGAAGCAGAATTCGCCTGCCTGAAACGAGCCCTCGATAGTGGCAAACCCATTCTTGACGGGAAGTATCTCGCCAAAATTAGCCGTGCCGAGCTGAACGAAATCTTCAAAGGCAATATCGAGATGCCTATGCTCGATGAGAAACTTGCCGTGCTTCATGACGTCGGCAAAGTTCTCGCCGAAAAGTACGACGGACATTTCCATAACTTTGTCGCTTCTTGTTCGCCGCGGCTCTACGACAATGACAACGGCCTGATCGAACGCATGGTGAAAGAGTTTCCGCGCTTCAACGATGTCTCCATGCTCGATGGCCACGAAATCAAATTCTATAAGCTGCCGCAACTGGGCATCTGGATGCTCTACTCCACGCTACATAAGGAAAAAAAGTTTCGCCTCGACGATCCGCAAAAAATGACCGCTTTCGCAGACTACATCGTTCCCGTAGGCCTGCGATTGATGGGCATCACCAGTTACTCCAAGGAATTGGAAAACGCCATCAACTCCTACCAGCTCATTCCCCGAGATTCTCGCTGGGAAATCGAAATTCGCGCTCATTGCCTGTATGCCACGGCGCTATTATGCGAAGAAGTCAACAAGCTCCGCGCGCCGAATCTCCAGGTCATCATTCCCCAAATCGATGCGCGCATCTGGACTCACTATCACACCACCACCTGGCCGCATCATTTGACACAGACCATCATGTATTGAGACGAAACAGATAGAAAAGTTTCAAGGAGTGTTCGAATGAAATCGATCCTGCGGGTGTGCACCTTTTTGATCATGGCTGCTGCTTGTTTCTCAATTGCCGCGGCCCAGGGCAAACGGTTAGTCGTGATTGACCAAGACGCCGCCGGACCCGGCGGCACCGACATGCAGGCGATCCTGACACTCATCAATTCACCCGACACCAATGTGCTGGGCATTACCGTCCTGACTGGCGACGCTTGGCGCGACGAGGAAGTTCTGCATACTTTGCGGCTACTCGAAATCATCGGACGCACCGATATTCCCGTAGTCCCAGGTGCCGCCTTCCCTTTGGTCAATAGCAAAGAATACATGGCAAAGTGGCAAACCCTTTACGGCAAGATCGTCTACCAAGGCGCGTGGAATTATGCCAAGGGTTACGCTGTTCATGGCCCCACCGATATTCCACCGATGCCGGAAGGTGCGCCCACCATCAAAGCTTCCACCGAAGACGCGGCGCATTTCCTCGTTCGAATGGTTCACGAACATCCCCACAAAGTCACCGTGTACGCCGCTGGCCCAATGACCGACCTCGCGCTCGCCATCGCACTCGATCCGCAATTCGCCGAACTCAGCAAAGAATTAATCGTCATGGGCGGCAGCATCAATCCTAAAACCGACGATCCCGAATTCTCACTTACCCCCACGCGCGAATTTAATTTCTGGATGGATCCCGAAGCGTCTCACGCCGTTCTGCATGCCCATTGGCCGCGCGTGGTGCTCACAACCGTGGATATTTCCGTAAAGACCCGCATGGAAAAAGACCTGATCGAGCAGGTCCGCAAAAGTCCCACGCCTGCGGCGCAATACGTCGCGAAATATGCCGAAGCCAACTATCTGTGGGATGAACTCGCAGCCGTAGCTTGGCTCGATCCCACCATCATCACCAAATCTCGCAAGTTATATGTGGATGTGAATACCGATCGCGGCGCTGGTTACGGCAACACGTTGGTCTGGGAACCGGGACAGCAGCCCGGACTCGGCGAAGTTTTAGCAGAAGTCCAAGACGAATTGGACAAGCCGAAATTTTACAAGCTGTACACCGACTTGCTCTCCAGGCCCACGCCCGGCGCCAAAGTGGATACTCCGGGAGCGGACGCATCATCGCACTGAAGTTTGACCTATGGCTGAGCGGAGCTTGGAGCACCTGCAGGAGAACTAGCCAATACCTTATCTACTGCCGCTTTCATATCGCCATACGACGCATCGTTCATTGCTCCATGCGTTTGCCATACAACATGTCCTTGCGGGTCCGCGACGATCACGTACGCCTCGTCCGGTCCCGAGAATCCTACTAACTTCTTCCAGTCTGCTTCGTGGTCGTAGACCGGAATGTAGTGTGGTTGCTCGGCTGCAGGCACATCCTTGCGCATGCCGCGCAGGATAAATCCCCTCACGAACGACGGCGCATCTTGCAGCACCGGAATCTGATAATAAGCAACTTTAGGATTTGCATGAAAGTCCGCAGCGAGTCGCTTCCCCCAAGGTCCGCAAGACTCTGAACTTTTATGCGAGAATCCCACCACTAGGATCAGCGGTTGTGACCCGCCGGAATTCGGAAGCGCAATCTGTGTATCATTCAGCGTTTTGGAATTGATTGGCGGAATACTTTGAGACTTTGCGGAAAGAGCTGCGAAGAAAACAATAAGTACTGTTCCGGTCAATCGTGCCATGCGCTTCATGCAGTCAACCTCGCGAAGTGGAGTCCTTATTCAGATGCAGGCATGGCGTGAATATATGCCAAGGTTTCGCACCCGAGGGTAGATGCCACGCCGCCCACCGCAATGGTATGCTCAGGCCTCGTCTTCACTGTAAACTGGATGTTCGAGGAAAGCATCATGAGTAGCGACAAGGAACATCGCCTGGAAATTACCGACCGTAACCTGCAGCGAACCGCCAGCTCAAATACGGCCTCTCATGCCATCGCCACGCTGAATGGCAAAAGACTCATTCCCAATCGCGGCACTTCGCTGAATCTAGACTGGGTCGAAAACGTCCGCGTCAATACCAGTGCTGTCGAGCGCCGTGCCGCTACCCTCGTGACCCGCCGCACCGTAAAAAAAGACTGGCAGATCGCCTGGCTTCTGCGCGCCATCACTTGCATGGATTTGACCACCCTTTCCGGCGATGACACCGACGAGCGGGTTCGGCGCCTCTGCGCCAAGGCCCGTCAACCCATCCAGCATGAACTCGTCGAGAAATTGGGCATCCAGAAGCTAAATATTCAGGTCGGTGCCGTCTGCGTTTACCATCTCTTTGTCGAAACCGCGCGTAAAGCCCTCGAAGGCACAAAAATTCCGGTCGCCGCTGTTTCAACCGGCTTTCCCGCCGGTTTATCTCCTATCGAAGAACGTATTGCAGAGATCCGGCGCTCCGTTGATGCAGGCGCTCAGGAAATCGACGTGGTGATTACCCGCGCTCATGTTTTCGGCGCGCAGTGGCAAAAGCTCTACGACGAAATTGTTGCCTTCAAAGACGCCTGCGGCCCCGCCCACTTGAAAGTAATCCTCGGTACCGGCGACTTGCTTACGCTGCGAAACGTTGCGCGCGCCAGCTTTGTCGCTATGATGGCCGGAGCCGATTTCATCAAGACATCCACGGGTAAAGAAACTGTCAACGCCATTCTGCCAGTTGGCCTGGTCATGACTCGCGCCATTCGCGAATACGCCGAAGAAACCGGAATGGCCGTAGGCTTCAAACCCGCCGGAGGTATCCGCACCGCCAAGCAGTCGCTGGAATGGTTGTCGCTGATGAAGGAAGAGTTGGGGAATGATTGGCTCAGTCCGCATCTATTTCGTTTCGGCGCCAGCGGCATGCTCGCCGACATTGAGCGCCAGTTGGAATTTCATGTTACCGGGCGATATTCTGCGGAATACCGCCACCCATTAGCCTAAGCGAGAAACGATGAGCGTAATCGAAAAATTCGGCACCATGGAGTATGGGCCTGCGCCCGAAGATTCCAAGGAATCTCTACTATGGCTCGATCGTTACCAGCGCCGCTTTGGCCACTTCATCAATGGCGCGTGGCTGGCACCAAGCGAAGGCAAATATTTTGAGACCACCGATCCTTCCACGGGTGAGAAAATTGCCGAAGTCGCGCAGGGCAGCCCTGCCGACGTAAGCGCCGCCGTCAAAGCGGCGCGAACCGCTCTTCAGGGGTGGCAGGCACTCACGCCCCACGCACGTGCGCGCTTCCTGTATGCCCTTGCTCGCCAGGTTCAGAAGCA
>DASXBH010000482.1:0-6548 GCA_036491775.1 Candidatus Acidiferrum sp. | reverse complement strand
AAGCGATTCGGTGGCTTTTTCCAGACTAGTGATCGCGGAGTCGCGATGGAAGCGGTCGACCGGAATGAAATGCGCCAGGTGAAACGCCTGGCCGACGATGGGATATTCGAACAACGATTTTTTGAGCAGAATCGCGATGCGCCGGGGAATGGACCAAACAACCGCTGGAGCATCCGCCGAACTTGTGTGGTTCGCAGCAAAGATGCAGGTCTCCTTGGGGATGCGCTCAATGCCCTTGACATGAACGCGTACACCGACACAGCGCACGAAGAACATCACGCCATTCACGCCCGCCCAGTAGAGCGGATCAACATGCCGCGTGATCAGGGTATACAGCAGCAGCGGCGGACCCACGATTAGAATGTACAGTGACAGAAAAATGGAGATGAACACGGCGCGAATCATAGGCTGGCTAGGAAAACTTTCTCGAATCAGGAGGCGGACGTCAAGGAGATGTTACCGATTCTTTGCGGTGACTGGATCGGTGGTGCCATGCAGAATGCCATCGCGAATGCGCTTGGAGCGTTCTTCGGGGTGGGGCATTTCGGCAACTTGAAACGTTTTCTCGCGCACTTCACCAAGGCGGACGACGATATTTTGCTCCGCGTCATCGCGACGGATGCGCAGGTGCAAATCGTCAGCGGGCTTCTGCTGGCCTAACCAGCGTTCCAGGCGCCGTGGCGGATCAGAATTGTTCCAGCGCAGGATTTCATCGCCAGCCTTTAAGCCGCTGCTGGCCGCGGGACCATTGGCGTCGATACTACCCACTTTCCAGGGGCTGCCGGGCGTATGGTCGACAAAAAAACCGAGGGCGGGCCGCACGGTTTCGTGGGTGTGCAGCTCCAAGCCAGCTAGCGACAGAAGTTCGGTGTAAGGCAGTTGGGCGGTGCCGCTGATGTACTTCGAGAAAAAATCCTCGAGTGAACCACCGACAATTTTCTCAGCAGTGAGCCGCACATCCAGGCTGTCCTGGTAATACTTCCCTTCCTTGGCGAATTCCACATTCATGGTGCGGAAAACGTCGTCGAGGCTTTTCTGATTATTGGTGCGATCACGAATCACGATGTCCAGCAGCACGCCCAGAATTTGCCCCTTGGTGTAGTAGGAAATGCTACTTTGCGGCTGGTTGTAGAGTGCGTATTTCTCGAGCCAGGCATCCAGGCTGGATTGTTCGGCGCTTTGCCAGCTTTCGGCGGGGCGCACTTCGATTTCGCTGATTTGCGAGCTGAGGTCCTGGTAAAAGTCCTGTTTGCTCCACAATCCGGTGCGCACCAGGGCGTAGGCGCCGTAGGTATTGGTCACACCTTCCGCGAACCAGAGCGATCGCGTGTACATCTCGCGGGTATAATCCAGCGGTTCGAGGGTGGCGGGACGAATGCGCTTCACATTCCAGAGATGGAAAAATTCGTGAGCCGAGACGTTGGGGAGAAAAGCGTCGGACTGCACGGAAATCGCGGTGGAGTTGGCATGCTCCATACCCCCGCCTGACCCCGCTGCCGCTTTTCCGATGTGGAAGATGAAGGTGTATTGATTGTACGGCGCATCTTCCATCATCTTGATTTCGTATTTGCAGATTTTGCGCAGAGCGGTTTCCACCTCGCGGCGCTTCCAGTTGTCGCCGTGAATTACGACGCGAACCGGCGGCGTTAGATCGCTGATCGTAAATTCTTCGAACTTGGAAATTTCGATGGGGTCGTCGGCGAGGGCGTCGTAAGTCGGCGCCTCCAGGGTAAAGTGGCGAGCCCCACCCATGGATTCCATCAGCGTTTGTGCGGCCGAGGCCACGTTCCACTCAGCGGGTAGGCCCGTGAGCGAAACGACGCTCTTTTCTGAACGACGTTCCGGCACATAGAGCAGAACCATGGCCGGGTTGATGAAGGCATGATCGGAATTCAGTTGCGATTCAAAGGGGCCTGGGTCGTCCCAAAATGTTTCGTAGCGCACTTTGACCGTGCCGCTGGCCTTGACTCTCCAGGTGAGCTTGTCGATTTTCTCGATGTCGACGCGCCGGCCATCTACGTAGGCTTCGACACGCTGCACGTGGCTACTGAAGTCGCGAATTTCGTAAAACGCGTTCCATGCGGCCATCTGCAATCGCAACTCGCCATCCACTTGCGGGACTTCCATGGAGATGCGAAAGAGATGCTGCTCCGGATGGGCGATGGAAACTTCATAGTGAATTTCCGCAGCCGCAGGTCTTGGCGAAGCGATCAGCAGGAAAAGGAAAACAGGGATAGGGATGAATCGTAATCTTCGCGTAAATCGGCTCACCGGACGTGGGCCTCGGTAGCTGGCGATTTCGCAGACAGTTTTTTCATCAGTTTTTCGTGCAGACCGTCGAAGCTGCCGTTAGACATGACCAGCAGCACATCTCCCGGCTTTGCCTCGGTGACTAAGACGTCGGCGATCGCGTCGGCACTGGGAAGAACCCGCGCAGTTTTGCCAAGTGCGCGGACGGAAGCCGCGATACTCTCAGGATCGAGCCGTTGATCGTCGGCCAGCTGGCCGGCGCGATGCACACTTCCCAGCAACACTAAATCCCCCAAGGCAAGCGCCTGTGGCAAAGCGTCTTGAAACACGCGGCGGCGCATGGAATTCGAACGCGGCTCAAGCACGGCCCAGATTCGACGCCCCGGCCAGCGCAACCGCGCTGCGTCAATGGTGGCGCGAATCGCGGTGGGGTGATGCGCAAAGTCGTCGACAACTAAAATGCCGTGGACCTCGCCCTTCACATCCATTCGACGCTTGACACTTTGAAAGGTAGCGAGTGCGTCTCGTATGATTTCAGCGCGTATCCCTCGACCTTGGGCCACGATCAAAGCTGCCATGGCGTTCAAAACATTGTGCCGACCGGTGGCGGCAAGATGGAATTCGCCAAAGTCTCCGCCCTGGTAACGGGCTGCAAAATTCATACCATCGCCTTGGACGGCGACACTTGCGGCGGTCCAGTCGTTCGCCTCATCGAATCCATAGGTAATGACGGGGCAGAAGGCCTTTTCGGTTGCCTTGCGGAGCGCTTCACCCGCTTGGGCGTCGCCCCAAACCACGACGCGGCCACGGCGCGGCACCAGATTTACGAGCCTCCGGAAAGCCAACTGGTAGGCGTCAAAATCGGTGTAAATGTCGGCGTGATCGAATTCCACCGAAGTGATGATCAGATCATCGGGGTGATAGTGGAAAAACTTGGCGGCTTTATCCCAATAGGCGCTGTCATATTCATCGCCTTCCAGAATAAAGTCTTCGCCGCCAGCCAGGCCGTAGCTTTTACCGAAGTTTTCCGCCACGCCGCCCACAAGGAAATTCGGCTTCTTCCCTGCCACATGGAAAATCCAGGCGAGCATAGCGGTCGTGGTGGTCTTCCCGTGGGTGCCACTGACCACGATGGAATGTTTGCCGGGCAAAAATTCCTCTTCAATGATTTCCGGGAGCGAACGATAGGGCAACCTGCGATCCAGCATCTCTTCGACTTCCACATTGCCACGGGAAATGGCATTGCCGACCAACACCAAATCCGGTGCGGGCGTAAGATTTCGCACGTCGAACGCAGTGGCGTAAGAAATTCCCAAGGATTCCAGCAGCGTAGAAGCTGGCGGGTACACGCCTGCGTCCGAACCGGTGACCTTGTAGCCGCGTTCGCGAAGCATGCCCGCGAGCGGCGCCATCGCCGAGCCGCCAATGCCAATCATGTGAATGTGCTTCATCGATCGTCGCTGCTCCGGTGTCTTCTTCATTATTCCACGACCGCGGGCTCCAAGATGTCCAGGCGGCCTTCGGCATTCGAATTCAATCGCGCACGGACACCCAGCGGCAGCGTAAGCATGGGACGCTTGGTGTGGCCCACTGGGGCACCCCAAACTACTGGGATTTCCAACGGGCCAAAAATGCGCTCGCAGGCGTCGCGAATCGTGGGACTGCCGTCGACCGAAGGCTGGCCATCCGGAAACTCGCCTAAGACAACGCCGCGCAGATCGCGAAATTTCCCGGCCTGCTTTAAGTGCATCAGCGCGCGGTCTACCTGATATGGCCTCATGGCGCGATCTTCCAACATCAAGATCGCCCCGGAAGTATCCAGTTCCCATGGGGTGCCTAAGGTGGACTGCACCAAGGTCAAACATCCGCCGACCAGATTGCCTTCTGCCTCGCCGGTGCTCAGTGATTCGCCTTCGAGGTGGATGGAATAACCAGAATCGGTGTTGAACACGGCGTTGAGAAACGATTCTTCGTCGTAGCCTTGCACCTGGCCGGCACCGTGATTGAATCCAGCGGAGACCATCGGGCCGTGAAACGTCACCCAGTTTTCCGTCTGCCATAAATAGATTTGCAAGGAAGTCAGGTCGCTGAACCCGACAATGCTTTTTGGCGAGTGCAACTGCGCATGAAGGTCGGTCTCCAGCAGATAATTCGAGCCGTAGCCGCCGCGCGAGGCGATCATTCCCTCGACAAAGGGGTCCTGCGCCGCAGCCACAAATTCGTCGATGCGTTCTTCCCCGCTGGCCGCAAAATATCCTTCCGGGTCGTATTCAAACGGGGGAGCAACTTCAAAGCCCAGCCGGTTTAATTCGGATATGCCCGCAAACAAATCCAGTCGCTCTGCGGGAGATGCCGGCGCAAAAATTGCCAGTTTCGATCCCTTGCGCAGAGCTTTGGGCTTGCGTGCTTTTTTTTGCGTCTTGATCATTCGTTGTGGCCCTGAGTGGGAAGCACTTCGGTGATCACGCCCTGCCGGTTTAACTGGCTTACGATTTTTTCCTGCTGCCCATGATTCACGTCGGCTTCAAGCTCGACGATCGAATTCTCGCCAGACATCGACGCACGGAAGTGACGCACCGGAATCCGGAGTTGGGCAATCAACTGTTGGACTTCGGTGGCCACACTCTCGTTGTGATTGGTGGTAAAACGAAACATCAAGACGCGCGCGTGCAGATTGAACTTTTGTTCCAGCCACGCCAGCACGACCAGCGCAAACAGCACGATCCCGGTGGTGGTCGCCGCCACCGCGTAGAATCCGCCGCCTGCAGACATGCCGATGGCCGCTTCCACAAAAATGGTGGCCGCGGTGGTCATGCCGACTAAACCGAAATTATCTTTCAGGATGGCGCCAGCGCCTAGAAAACCGATGCCTTGCACAATGTTGGAGGCGATGCGCGTGGAACCGCTATCGGACCACAGGTGGCCCAGCTCGCCCGACATAATCGTGAACAAGGCGGTCGCCAAGCACACAAACAGGCTGGTGCGAATGCCGGCTGGGCGGTGATGAAGATCGCGTTCCAGGCCGATAGCCGCGCCCATGGCGGCGGCGAACAACAGCCGGATCAGGATTTCTTGATATGTGAGCATGCGGTGAAAGCGCCTTGCTCGCTCCCACAAAATTCTAGCGAGTTACAGGGTGAATTGGGTCAGTTTTGCAAAATGACGTGCCCTGGCGTGTATCTCTTTTGACTTGAGATTCAACAGGCGTTCCAGGCCGAAGCGCTCCACGGTGAAGCTGCCGAGCACCGAGCCGTACACCATTGCGCGTCGCAACGCGGCATCCGATTTGCTTCCGGCGCTGGCCAAGTAGCCCATGAAACCACCGGCAAAACTATCGCCCGCACCGGTGGGATCGTGCGGCTCTTCCAATGGAAAGGCAGGAACACAAAACACGCCGTGCTTATCGACCATCATTGCGCCGTATTCGCCGCGCTTCACGACTAACGTCGAGGGGCCCATCTTGAAGATGTGCCTGGCAGCGCGCAGCAAATTATGTTCGCTGGACAGTTGGCGCGTCTCCGAATCGTTGATCATCAGGATGTCAACGTGCTTCAGCGTTTCGCGCAGTTCCGCGTTGGTGCGCTCGATCCAGTAATTCATGGTGTCCATGGCGGCGAGCTTCGGGCGGCCCTTCACCTGTTGCAGCACGTCGCGCTGCAAGCCTGGGGCGATGTTGGCGAGAAAAACGTAACTAGCCTTGCGATATTTTTCGGGCAGGCGCGGTTTGAAATCGGCGAACACGTTCAGGTCGGTGGCCAGGGTGACGCGATCGTTGAGATTCTCCGTGTAGCGACCGGACCAGAAGAAGCATTTGCCGGCGGTGCGCTCCATACCCTCAATATCAATGTTGCGTTTACGAAGAATGGCTTCATCTTTGGCGTGAAAATCATCGCCGACCACCGCCACCAGATTTACGTGGGTGAAGAAACTTGCAGCGACTGCAAAGTACGTGGCGGCTCCGCCCAGCGTGCGCTCTACCTTTCCATAGGGACTCTCTAACGCATCATACGCAACCGAACCGACGACGAGTAGCGACACAGGTTCTCCTCTTACAGGTATTTGCCAATGATGGCAGCAAGATTCTTTTTAGTTTTGGCCGGGACAATCTTGAAATTGGTGATGAGCGCGTGCTGCAGCGCCGAGCCGCATTTGCATTTGCGCTCTGCGGGCATGGTTTTTACCGCTTCCCGCAAAACGTTCTGCGCGTTGACGGCGTTTTGGTTTAATGTGGCGATGATCGTTGAGGCCGTGACGGATTCGTGCTCGGGATGCCAGCAATCGTAGTCGGTAATCATGGC
>DASXBH010000481.1:0-8463 GCA_036491775.1 Candidatus Acidiferrum sp. | reverse complement strand
ATCATTGTGACGATTGGTGGCGGCACGCAAGAGCGATTGGGACTTTATCTGAAGCAGAATCTGCCGCGGATCCCCGGAATCCATTGCATAGGAGCAGCGATCGCGTTTTTGAGTGGAGACCAAGTACACATTCCGATGTGGGCGGATCGTTTTTTTCTGGGTTGGTTTTTCAGGTGCATATCGGAGCCGAAGCGATACGTGCCGAGGTATTGGTCGGCGCGAAAGTTGGTGGCGTTGATGCTGCGATACCAAGACTTGCTGCCGCTAACGAACGCAAAACGAATCTAGGTCGTGTGGGTATTGAGAGCACAGCCCAGAATGGCTGTGCCACAGACTCATTCCTATTTATGCGAGACGGTCATACATCTGCTGGAACGAAGATAAGCAACTTGTTGGTGCTGTGGTTCGTCTTGGGCATTTGTAGCGGTACTCAAATGCGAGCACAAGAAGTGGATGCGGTAAACGTTCGAGTGGATTCCGTGGACGCTTCGGTGCATGCGGGAGTAGATGAAGCCAGGGGAAATACAGAAGGAACGCAGCGAGTTGGAGCAAAGCGGAGCAGTTCGACGACATGGGCGACGCACGCAAATTCGGGGACATCGTCTGCGCGGGGCAAAGTGGAGCGAGGTGTGGGCGGCGCACAAAGCAAATTGGCAGGCTCACCAGAACCAGCGACTCTTGCGACAGGCAATAGCGGGTTGAAGCCTGAGAAAAACGGGACAAACGAAAACGGGTATTCGTCGGTTGTGGGGGGCGGCGCGCAAGGGAAACTGGCACGAGCCCCGGGTGCAGACGTGCAAGCAGGTGACGGCTCACCCTTCAACACGGAACCTGGAGCGTCGCCATTTGGAAGCAAACAGCAAGGATTGACGCGCAGCACTTCAGCATTTCAGACGCCGAATCATGCGCACGCAACGGCGTCGAAAACAGCAGCGAAGGCACCGGCGAAAAAAGGAAGCACTCCGGCGCACGGAAAGACTTCGGGGAATACGGTGGCTAAGAAGAACAGGTAGTCTCTAGCGCGGAAACGAATCATTTATTCATAGACAGTTAGACAGACCGGCACGACTTTTTGCTTCATTCATCACCCAGTACTCTCACTTTTAAGGACTGATTCCGACTTTCGATGAAAATAGCTCTCTCAACACTTGGGAAGTTTCATAGTTTTGATCTGGCGCGGGAGATGCACAACCGGGGTGTGCTGACGGCGATTTTTTCGGGTTATCCGTGGTTCAAGTTGAAGCACGAACGACTGCCCAGAGAAAGCGTGAAGACATTTCCATTTCTTCACGCACCCTATATGCGATTTGCGCCGAGTTTTACGCCGGCGCGGCTGATGTGGGAATGGCAAGACAAAGAATGGTTTGACCGCTACGTTTCGTCACGGCTGGGGTCTTGCGATGTGTTCTGTGGACTCTCGGGAAGCGGACTGCGTTCGGGACGAGTGGCGCAATCGCGCGGTGCTAAATACGTGTGCGACCGGGGATCGAGTCATATACGGGTTCAGGACCGGATTTTGCGCGAAGAATATAAGCAGAAAGGCATGGCTTTTTCCGGGATTGATCCGCGAGTGATTGAGCGTGAAGAAGCTGAGTATCAGCTCGCAGACGTAATCACGGTACCTTCCACGTTTGCGTTTGACTCGTTTGTGGATTCGGGGGTGCCGCGCAAGAAGTTGAGACTGGCCCCATATGGTGTGGACCTAAGTGCGTTCTATCCCTGCGCGCCACGATCGGACAGCAGCTTTCACATTTTATTTGTGGGCGGAATATCGATCAGGAAGGGAGTCAGTTATCTGCTGGAGGCGTTTGAAAAGTTGGATTGCAAACGCAAGAGGCTGACGTTGGTGGGATCGGTGTCACCGGAAATGACGGAGATGGTCGCGGGATTAGGGCGCGATTCGCGGATTAATGTTACCGGGCACGTGCCGCAGCATAAACTGAAGGAGTTTATGAGTCGAAGCCACGTGATGGTGCTGCCGAGCGTGGAAGATGGATTGGGATTGGTGCAGGCGCAATCGATGGCGTGCGGATGTCCAGTGATTGCATCGCAAAATACCGGGGCATACGACCTGTTTACGGACGGCACAGAAGGGTTCATCGTGCCGATCCGGGATAGCGGAGCGATTGCCGACCGACTGCAAAGACTGGCCGACGATCGTGAAGTGCGGATCAAGATGAGCGATGCGGCGCTGCAGCGCGTGAAGACACTGGGAGGCTGGGAGCGATACGGCGAAACGATGTTCAAAATATTTTCGGAGGTGGTTGCGTCTTGAGATCCTTGTCCATTTTGTATCTAGGAGGAAATTCGGGAACGTCGCGTCACCGGGCGCTGGCGTTGCGGCGGCTTGGGCATGAGGTATTGCTTGTTGAGCCAGAGAAGTTTCTACCGGGTGGACGATTCTCACGGATTTGGAGTTGGCAAACTGGCGGATTATTTTTTGAGAATCGGGTACGGCGGGGACTGCTGGCAAGTTTGCCGAAAACCCAATTTGATCTGGTCTTTGTAGACTCTGGAGATTTGTTCGGGCCATCGCTGGTGCGTGAACTGAAAGAGCGATATGGAACGATCGTTAATTACAACATCGACGATCCATATGGAATGCGGGACGGGAACCACTGGCGGCTGTATCGGGCGGCGGTGCCATTTTACGACCTGATCGTGGTGGTGCGGGATTGCAACGTGGATGAAGCGTTCGCGGCGGGCGCCCGCGATGTTTTGCGAGTGCACCGGTCGGCGGACGAAATTGCGCACGCGCCGCGAACCGTGCGCAAAGAAGACTTTCAAAAATGGGGAAGCGAGGTGTCGTTCATCGGGACGTGGATGCCGGAGCGTGGGCCGTTCATGGAACGGCTGTTGGCGTTGGGCATTCCACTATCAATTTATGGGCATCGGTGGCAGAAGGCAACGGAGTGGCCAGCGCTGCGTGCGGCATGGCGAGGCGGCAGCGTGTATGAAGAAGATTACGCGCGGGCGATCCAGTGTGCCAAGGTGAATCTGGGCCTACTTTCCAAGGAAAATCGGGATACGGTGACGACCCGATCGTTCGAGATTCCATACCTCGGCGGAGTATTTTGTGCGCAGCGCACGGACGAACATACTGAACTGTACAAGGAGGGGGAAGAGGCGGAGTTCTGGAGCAGTCCAGAGGAGTGCGCGGCGAAGTGCCGGGAGCTTTTGGGAGATGGAGCCAGACGAATGCAGTTGGCGATGAATGGAAGAAACCGCTGCCTGAAGAACAACACGACGAATGAGGCGGTTTTGTCGCAAATACTTTGTGGGGCGCTGAACCCGGAACGGGCCCAAGTAAATTCTTTAGTTGAACCAAAGCGTGGAAACGGCCTGTTCACGGCGCCCGCCGCGATTGAAGGATCACGGATCTGAGGATGCAAGCGCAGAGGAAGTTTCGCCTGGCCTACGTGGTCAGCCATCCGATCCAGTATCAGGCGCCATTGTTGCGGAGACTGGCGCAAGAGCCGGATATTGAGTTGAAGGTGTTTTTCTGCGCGGACTATTCGGCGAAGGGCTACGAAGACGAAGGGTTCGGCGGGATCCATGTGAAGTGGGATGTGCCGTTGCTGGAAGGATATGAGTACGAATTTCTCCCGGCGTTGCGGCGATCGACGAAGGCCAGCTTCGCTGCGCCAATCAATCGCGGGTTTTGCCAAGCGTTCAAGAAGGAGAAGTTTGACGCGATCTGGCTGCATGGCTATTGGAATGTGAACAGCATGGTGGCGATGGCGGCGGCGAAGTTGCTCGGGATTCCGGTGATGGAACGCGCGGAGGGTACGCTGATTGATCACCCGCGATCGAGGTTCCGATTGGAGATGAAGCGAGCATATTTTGCGATCATGCGACATTTCATCGCGGCGGTGCTGCCGATCAGCAGCAGGAATCGCGAGTATTGGGAACATTATCTGGGAGCGGAGTTTCCGTCGTTCATGGTGCCGTATGCGGTAGACAACGCCTATTTTCAGAAAACGGCGGCAATGGCCAGCGATTCGCGGGAAGAATTCAGAGCGCAACTTGGTCTGGAGAGGGATCGACAGGTGATTTTGTACGCTTCGAAGTTGATGGAGCGCAAGCGGTGCATCGACTTGATTGAGGCGTACATTGGTATGAAGCCGGGAGCTAACGGCAAAAAACCGTACTTGCTGATTGTGGGCGACGGGAGCGAACGAGCCAGATGCGAGGCTCGCGTGCTGGAATCGGCCGAGACAGGCGTTCGGTTTTTGGGATTTCAAAACCAGTCGAAATTGGCGCAATACTTCGATCTTGGTGACGTGTTTGTGTTGCCTTCGGTGCACGAGCCGTTTGGGCTGATCGTGAATGAAGTGATGAATGCGGGCAAAGCGATTGTAGTGTCTGACGAAGTGGGCAGCCAGCCTGACCTGATAACAGACGGCGTGAACGGCGCAGTGTTTCGAGCGGGAGACATTCTGGCATTGCGCGCAGCGCTGGAAGACATTCTGGAAAATACCGAGATGCGGCGCGAGATGGGCTTTCGAAGTTTGCTGCGGATTAATCAGTGGTCGTTTGAAGAAGACGTTCGCGGACTGAGAGCGGCGTTGCATCATGTTGCCGGGTTGCCGCTGAGTACGCCGAAACCGAATGCGGCGGCAACGGGGGGTGAATCTGCAAAAGCAGTTACGCGAGGCCAGTCGGCTAGCGCGTTGGAACCAGCCACCTCACCTTAGTTCCCTGCTCCTTTCTTCGCTCTAGCCAAACCGTTTTCCTTCCCGGAAGTTCCCCAACTAGTCATACAAACAGGTTCCGTTAGGCAACGGCGTGTTGCGCGTCAAATGGGCGCGGCATCGCCATCCGGCAGTGCCGGAGGTGTGTTGAAAAGTTACCGAAAAAACGCGGAGAACTACGGGGCTGATTGCGTGGTACAGGACAAGGTGGTGAGTGGGACGAAACCCGGGACGTAAGTGATGGAGATGGTTTGGGAATTATTCCAGAAATTAATGTTCTGAAAGACGACCGATAGCGGATCTTTGACCGGAGCGGGGCCAAAGAAGAAGCAGGGGAACAGGCCGTCTTGGGAAATTTCGTTGTTGGGGTACACCTGGCTGGGATTTGTGGGATAAGGATTGACGATGTTTCCACCAACTTGAATATTAAACTGGCCCAGACCTTTGTAATAGTCGGTGGCAAAGGCTTCCGCGTTCAGAGCGACGAATGCGGGACGCACGCCCGAGGTATTGGAGACGGTGTTGTTGAGAATCTTGTCGTCGATGGCCATCATGTGCACGCGCCGGCCTTCAGGATAGATGGACTTGTCGAGGAACTCGTCGACGGTGCGAAGCAGGATGCCGCGGGAATTGATGAGCGTGTTGTTCTGGACGGTGCAGTTGTAGCAGCCATCCCAAAGTGCAATGCCATTGGGATTGTCGGTGAGCGTGTTGCCCTGGATGGTGGCGTTCATGAGCGTCCAGACGAAGATCGTGTAGAGGCTGCCCACTTCGGGAACTGGACTGAATGGCTGACTGACGGTGACGGTTTTAGAGCCGGTGTTGACGGATTGAATAGTACGCCACTGACCAGCGGCACTGCCGGTTAAGATGCCGACAACTTCAGGAAATTGGCCCATGCGAGAAGCGGTGACGGGACCCCAGAGAGCAGCGTTGTCTGTAATGGTGGTGGAGGAGACCGCGGTGGCGCTACCAGCGTCCAAAACATCCGGAGTGTTGGAAGTCTGGTTCATAATGGCTTCGCCATCGCCGACTTCACCGGCGGGAGCGTTTAAGGTCTGCACAGAATTGTTCAGCACCTGAACATTCTGCCCGAAGGAAAGTTCCACGCCGCCACTTTCGATGGCGGTGCCTGCGTCCATATCTTTATTTTGCGCGTCGCGGATCAGAGTGTTGCCCTGCACGAGCAGGTTGGTGCTGTTTTGCAGATGAACGCGGCCGTAATTGTAGGTGATGGTGTTGCCAATGAAGGAAACGTTGGAATTTCCGACGATGTAAACGGGACCTTGAGTCGTGGCGGAACTGTTGATGTGGCTATTCTGAACAAGGATGTCGTTGGTTGAGGTGAACCAGAGATTTCTGCAATTGGTCAAATGAATATCGAGGTTATTTAAGAAGATTTCGCTAGTGTTGGACGGACTGCGATTCCAAAGGAGCGCGCAGGGACTGGAGGAAGAAGTGACGGCGAAGACACCGAGGTCGGTGAGGCCGCTAAGACTTGCGCCTTGGAGGCTTAGGCCACCCCAAGTGCTAATGTTGTCATTTTCGCTGCCAGGATTGCCGTCGTTCATAAATATACGCGAGGTCGCGGAAGTGTTGCCGCGCAGGATGACACGCGAAGGAATGACGAGCGGGCTACCGTTTGGCGAGCCAGACGAGGCGGAAATTTTGTAGTCACCAGTTGGGAAGTAGACGATCGCACCGCCTAGTTGGGTGGCCAGAGTGATGGCGCCGCGGATGGCTGCGGCGTCGTCGGTGGTGCCATCCCCCTTGGCTTTGAGGGTAAGGCGCGAATCGGTTTTGACGTTGATCTGATTGCTGGCGATGGAGTTGAAATCGCTGGACCAGGAAACACCCAGGACGCCGGGGTTCCAGTTGGAGTTATTGACGGTAACAGTGATGGTGGCGCTGGTCGCGGTGTTGCCAGCGGCGTCGGTGGCGCGCGCGGAAAGAGTATGCGAGCCATCCGCGGCCTGGGTGCTATCCCAGGAAACCGTATAGGGGCTGGCGGTTACCGGAGAGCCTAAGGTCGAACTACCCATATAGAACTGCACGGAAGTGATGGTGCTTTGTGAGTCGGTGGCGGAGGCGGAGACGCTGACCATACCGGAAATGGGCGAGGCATTTGAGGGAGCCGTGATGGAGACCGACGGGCCGCCGGTTACGGTCGTCGGGGAGACTTTGAGAGAGAGCGCGACGGAGGACGTTACGGATTTGGAGTCTTGGACCTGCGCTTTAAAGGATGCGGTGGTGGCTGTGGTGGGGGTGCCGGAGATGGCGCCGGAGGAGGCGTTTAGCTGGAGGCCGGCGGGAAGCGAACCGTTGTTGGTGCTCCAGGTATAGGGGGGAGTGCCACCGGTGGCGGCTATGGTGAAGCTGTACGCGGTGCCGACGGTGGCGCCGGGAAGAGAGTTGGTGGTGATCTGAAGAGTGGGCGCGGTAAAGGTAAACGCGTTCGGGTCGGTGGCGGTTTGGCCATCGGAATCCTGCACGGTGACGTTTACACTTCCGCTGGTTTCCGCGGGCGATACCGCCTGGAATTGCGTTGAGCTTACAAGCTGCATGGAGGACGCGGGAACATTGCCGAATTGGACAGCGGCGCCGGAACGAAAATTCGTTCCGGAAATGATTACGGAGGTGCCGCCGGAGGTCGAACCGGTATTGGGTGAAACTGCAGAAATCGTAGGCGCAGGGGCCGGGGAAACGGTCAGGAATAGATTTACGGAAGCGATAGCGGCCTTTGTGTCTTGAACTTGTGCTTTGAAGGACGAACTGCCGGCGACTAGTGCACTACCAGAAATCGTGCCGGTGGAAGAGTTCAATTGAAGCCCTGCCGGAAGAGCACCGCCGGCGATGCTCCAGATGTAAGGAGGAGTGCCTCCGGAGGCAGCCAAGGTTGCGGAATAGTTCGAGCCGATGGCACCGACGGGAAGCGAGTTGGTGATGATTTGTAGTACGGGGCCAGTAAAGCTAAAGGAGTTGGCGTCGGTGGCGGATTGGCCGTCGGAATTCTGGACCTTAACACTGACGGTTCCGCTGGCTTCAGCGGGCGTGGTGGTTTGAATCTGTGAGGAGTTTAAGACTTGGACCGGGAAGCCAGCTGTTCCACCAAATTGTACGGTGGCGCCCGGACGGAAATTGGCGCCGGAGATGGTGACGCTGGTGCCGCCGCTGATTGAGCCATTGTTCGGGGAGACGTTGGAGACTGTGGGGGCTGGCGCGGGGGAAACGGCTACGGAGAGTCCTACGGAGGAGAGTCCGGATTTGGCGTCCTGGACCTGAGCCTGGAAGGAATAGCTTCCGGATTGGGTGGGCGTGCCGGAGATGGCGCCAGTCGCTGCGCTGAGTTGAAGTCCGGCGGGAAAAGATCCGCTAGTGGTGCTCCAAGCGTAGGGGGGAGTGCCTCCCGAAGCCGCCAGCGACGCGCTGTAAACGGTGCCTACCGTTGCAGACGGAAGAGAGTTGGTGGTGATTTGCAGAGAGGGACCGGAAAAGGTGAAGGCGTTTGGCGTGGTGGCGGTTTGGCCGTCGGAATCTTGTACGGTGACGCTGACAATGGAGGCGGATTCTGCGGGGGTGACGGCGCGAATCTGAGAGGAATTTATCAATTGGACGGCGGAGGCAGCAACGGAGCCGAACTGCACGGAGCCGGCGCCGAAATTGGAGCCGAAGATGGTAACGGTGGTTCCTCCGCTGATGGAGCCCGAGGTGGGCGAAAGGGAGGAAATAGTTGGGGCGGGAGCGGGAGTAGCGGAAACGGCGAGAGCCA
>DASXBH010000480.1:0-1942 GCA_036491775.1 Candidatus Acidiferrum sp. | reverse complement strand
GGCGTCCTTCTTCCCAGGTTTCGACTCTACCCCGCTCGCTACGTCCACGGCGTACGGCTTCACTTGGCGAATTGCTTCTCCAACATTCTCCGGCGTAAGTCCGCCCGCAAGAATAACGCGGTGAGACTTCGCAGCCTCTCGCGCAAACTCCCAATCCGCCGTTTCCCCGCTCCCGCCATACTGTCCTGTGGTCGCCGCATCCAGCAGAATAGCCGCCGCATCACGAAATCGATTCAGATCCGCAGGCTTGCTGCTCCGCGCCGGCCGCAGCGCTTTAATCACCTGCAATTTCTCGGCAACTTCACTTACATCATCCGGAGTTTCATCGCCGTGCAGCTGTGCACCCGCCAATTGCAGCGCTTTCGCCAGCGCGATCACCGCTTCTGGCTTCCAATTCACGAACACTCCAAAAGCCGCAACAAACGGTGGCAGTTTGTGAACTACATTTCCGGCCACAAATGGCGTAATACACCGCGGACTTTCCGGGAAAAAGTTCAGTCCAATCGCATCCGCACCCAGTTCACACGCCAGCGACACGTCTTCCACACTGGTCACCCCACAGATTTTCACGCGGACCATCGCGTTACGCCTTCGCTTCCGGGGGTTGCAGCAAATCCTGAAGCGCCTCACCGGGAAACGGCGCCGTCATCAAATGCTCCCCGATTAGGAACGCATCGAACCCGGCCGTCCGCAGCGCTTGCAAGTCCGCATGGGTTCGTAGTCCCGATTCGCTCACTGCCACGCACTCTTCCGGAATCATCTCGATCAACTCCAACGAAGTCTCCACCCGTACCGCCAGCGTTTTCAGGTCGCGATTATTTACTCCCACGATGCGTGAATCCGCAGCGAGAGCGCGCTCCAACTCCTCGCGGGTGTGTACCTCCACAAGCGGCTCCATGCCCAGTTCTCGCCCCATGGCAACCAGCTCGCGCAACAACTCATCACCAAGCACAGCAACAATCAGCAAAAAACTATCCGCATCGTTCGCCCGGGCCTCCCACACCTGCCACGGATCAAAAATAAAATCCTTTCGCAGCACCGGCAGGGCAATGCCTTTGCGAGCGTCACGCATATTCTTCAACGACCCGCCAAAAAATTCCGGCTCGGTCAGCACCGAAAGCGCCGTCGCTCCTGCCTTTTCCAGCGCCACTGCCAACTCCGGCGCATCAAATGGTTCGCGGATCACTCCACGTGATGGCGAAGCCGGTTTCAATTCTGCAATCACGTTCAATCCGTCCCGCGAAAGGGCCTCCGCAAAATGACGCACCGGCGATGCCGCCTTCGCTCCATATTTGAGCGCGGTTTGCGGCAACACCTGTTTGCGGTGCTCCACCTCGGCGCGGCGCGCCTCCAAAATCCGGTCCAGCACCGTTCCCGCGTTTGCGTGGCCTGTCATAGCGGTAAGTCTGTATGCTAGGGAGACGACCCAAAAGTGTCAAATCGCGCGCAGAAGCCAATCGCACCCTACGCACCACACGAAACGAGCACGGAACGCGAATCAAACGGAGACCGGATGAGCTATAGCCAGAAATACGGTGCGCTGCTGCAGGAAATCGTAGGCGAGGCAAGTGCTCTCTCCATGCGCGTATTCCGCACCAACCAGATGCAGATCGAACATAAACGCGACGGCACCGTCGTCACTCAGATCGATAAAGCCATTGAGGCCATGGCCTATCTCAAAGTTGCTGCCAGCGGACTCCCTATCGACATCCTCGGCGAAGAGACTGCCATCGACATCCCCAAAACGCCCGCCACCAATGGACGCATCCGCATGATCATCGACCCCATCGACGGCACCGAAGAATTTACCCGCGGCATTCCTACCTTCGGCACGCTCATCGGTATTGAAGAAGATGGCCAAATCGTCGCCGGTATCGTCAACGCTCCCGCGCTTTCGCAAGGCACCTGCTGGTGGGCCTATCGCGGTGAAGGCGCCTACAGA
>DASXBH010000479.1:0-3751 GCA_036491775.1 Candidatus Acidiferrum sp. | reverse complement strand
GCAGGGAACTCTCGTCCGTAGATTTTCCTGATTCGCCTTTAACGGGTTCCGCTTCGATTACCAGCGGGGTTGGAAGAGGCAGTACATCCTGTAAGGCTCCGACAACTTCCTGCGGAGTCCGCACCGCGACCTTCTGCTTCTGAATCCCAGCCAACACCTGCTTCAGTGATGCGTCTCGCTGTTCTTGCCGGCTACTTGCTTCCGCTAGCGCAGCCTGGCTCGCCTTCAACTCGACTTGCAGCCGCACCGCATCCAACCGCGCCGTGTGCCACGCCACGCCCACACTCACCGCCAGCGTCACACACACCACCGCCACTCCGAACTGAATCCAAGCTCTCATGACGCTTAGTTATCCAAGTTTTTCCTTTGCGCCACGCGAAGCCTGCGGAGTGAGGATCTCCGTACTATCGCGCGAAGTTTGCCTGTGAATCCCTCTTCGATTTATGGCCAGAGCTAAGTCTTCCGGGCGCCGTATCTTCTACCGATAGCGCGCTACCCGCGCCAACACTTCCACCGGGTAATCCGAATTCGACCCGCCATTCCACGCCAAGAGCGCGCGTGTCACATCCCCGCCAGCCGCATCCAGTTTCTGCCGCAGGATTCGACATCCCACCGCCAATCCCGCTCCTGGGTCGCACAGGTACGACAAGAATGGGGAAGTCACGCCTTTTTCGCGCGCCGTCTGCCCCATCACCTGCATCAATCCCCACGACATTCCCCGCGCATACGCCTCAGTCGCGCCCACCTTATTATTTGTATATAAGGGTGCGACGTACTTCGCGAAGAACAGCGGCTCGTACCGCATCGCCCATGGATTCCAGCCAGACTCTTGCTCCACCACCGCGCACACCAGCGCCGGGTCCAGGCCTTCCGCTTCCGCAGCTTTCTGGGCCAGCGGCAAGAGTTTGGAATCGAGTGGCATCACAACAGCGGCCTTCCTCCGCGAAAATCGACAAAGTTCACGATCGGTGTTTCTTCCAGCGTAATTCCCTGCTGCTCCGCAATGGTATGCAACGCGCGGTAGATGCTCGGCAAATGACGTATCGCCAGGTCGCGCACAAACGCCCGGTGAATCTCGTCGTCACGCATGCGCCGGTGCATCCACCGCAAAAACACTACGAATTGAGTGCACACGGAAAATGCCGCAAGCATGACCGTAAAAGAAAAAGAAAACATAGGCTGGGCTCCTGAAGGGTTGCAGTCTCGCAATTCACCGCCGCCGTCGGAGCAATACGGCGCCTAGCCAAAGCTGTAGCTCACCCCTTGAGGGGCGAGGCTTTTCCTACCCGCGCCATCCAATCGCAACGGGAAGCGACAGAGTTTGTGTAAGAGCCAATCAGTTCTCTATCCCTACAAAAATAAACTCGGAATCCCACCCGCCACACCGCCCAGGCTCGATCCCAGCGACGAGAAGAATCCGCCATTATTTCGCGATGCATTCGACCGCACGTTCAGCAACTCCGCAGGAATCCCCAGTGTCTTACCCAATAAATTCGTATCCACTCCATACAATCCCGACAACCCTTGCAGCGCGGCCATCTGCCGCTGGTATGCCGTATTGCTGAAGTTCATTTGGTTTTGCTGCGTGGTGCTGGCCGAAGCCATTCCTTTTTGCCGCGCCAACTCATCCGTCAAATCGCTGAAGCCGGCAGCATTGCCGGTGCGCGCCACGCGATTCTGTGCCGACTGTTGCAACGCGTCGAACGCGCTGGCCAGCGCCCCTAGCGATTGCCCGGTGATCGCCGCTTTGTCCGCCGCGCTATATCCCGGATTGTTGGCAATGCTTTGATACTGCGGCAGCAGCGAATTCTGCATTTGCTGCTGCTGTCCCAACAATTGCTGGTTCAGCGCATTGGTTTGCGCCAGTTGCTGGTCGGTCATTTGCTGCGTCTGGCCTTGCGCCCCACGTCCCATCGTTTCCTCCCCGAAACCTGTGTTTTCCCACCATTCTCAAAATCGGCGATCGACGCCTCTCACTATTGCATCAGCCTGTTGCAGTACGGCGTCCACGCGTCATCTCGCACCCACCCCATTCGGGTCAATCTCCTCCCAAATTTCTTGGCGATCGCCGGTGGTAACCACGCGTGGACATCCTCAAGCCCTCGCTCCAACGCATCCTGCCGCGTCGCCTCCTGCAAACCCTGCAACCAATTCCAACGCTCCCGCGGCGTGCCCATCTTTGGATCCAATAACAAATACGCTTCCGCAGTAACTCGCAGCAGCGCTGCACCCGCTACGACCTGTCCTGATGAACGAGGCGACAACCGCGAACCGTCCTCGTCTTCGTTCGCAGTTTCACTGCCCTGTTCCTCATTCACCAAAACCAGTTTGGTCAGAAACAGGGGATTACTTAGGTCAGGAAACTCATACGGAAACGCCTGCGACGCGTGGATCCGGCGCAATGCCTCCACGTCCCCTTCTCGATAAGCGCGAATCTTCATTACCGCTTCACTCGCCTGTCGCGACCTCAAATCGTCACGGTGATGCTGATCGTTGCATTATCTGTCTGCGTCAGCGTTACGGTCGGCGTCCGACCCAGCAGCGTCGCCAACACCGATGATGTGGTCTGCGAATCGTTCGGGTCGTTCAAGTCAAACGTAAACGCCGCACTCAATGTCACCGTGTCATTCGGCGCAAAATCCCAGGTTGCATTGTGCGTTGTATTTGGCATCTCTCATCCTTAAGTTGCAAGTCGAGGTAGTGAAGCTCGCTTGTTTCTTGTGATTGCCGGCAATGCCGGCTACCGCGCTTAGCCCGTTATAGAACGTTCTGTTTTACAATCCGTGCTCCCGTCGGAGCGCCAAACCCATTTCCGCCGCGCACCACACCGTTGGACACCGCCCCGCTTCCGCTCGAAGGCAAGGGTGTAGGCCCAGCCGATCCGCCACCCACCACCGCCTTCGCCGGCGATCCAAACGTCACTGGTCTTGATGCAGCGGATCCCACATATTGCGAATACGCCCGCCAGTACAGCGTTTGATTGCCTAGTTGCGCATACAAATTCCGCGACGCTCCAAGAAAATACACGCGAGGCGCGGAAAATGCCGGCGTCACATCCGACTCTGCAAAATAAAATAGTCCCGGACGCGACACCGCAGGATCGGTAATCGCCAGATCAAACCATCCATTCGCTGCCTGCACCATGACCGACGCAACCGGCGAAGGCGCCGGCGCTGGCGTGGACGGATCAACTCCGGCGTTCTGGCTTGCGGCATTCACCGCTGCCACCATCTTCACCAGCGTTTCGTAGAGATACGGATCGCGATTCTTCAGTGGTGCCAGTTGTGCAACCGTCAGCATGCCCTGCGCTCCTCGCTATCCGCCCATTTCTCATCGGAAAATATTGCTGCTTTCCACGCAAGCGCGACTATGAACTGATTTTCGCCGTCGCTGTCACGCTATTCGGTAGCGTTGCGATGTAAATTCGCGCGAACCGCGCTACCACGTCGGGAAATTCAGCACGGGTTACGTTGCTGCCGCTCACCGTCGTGATTGCCGCGCCTTCCTGGATGTAGTTCGCGTCCGCATCGGTATCGGCAGTTTGCAATTGCACGGAAATCGCGCCCGGCGCCCCGCTCCAGATAATTTCTACCGCCGCACGCGTTTTCCCGGTGGTGAAATTTGGTGCGATCGCCACCTGAGCGGATTTGAACGGCGCAGGATAAATTACGTCGGTGGCCGCAATCACCGCGGCACTTTCCCCAAATCCCACCGATAGCGGTGGCAATACATTGGAATAACTCGGCATAAA